>JBGCEU010000001.1:0-6594 GCA_045106535.1 Akkermansiaceae bacterium
CCTTGGATCAAAACATCATCAAAACTCAGCACTCACCCGTCAGCTCACTGCACCCGCATTGGCGACCTCATCAACGAGCTTGGCATGAAAACAGAAGCTGTTTCCTGGTGGAAACACCACATGGATATCGATCCTAACAACTCAGAATACGTATCCTGTGCACGCCGCTACGCATCCACGCTCGAACCTGCCGCTGCGCAACAGTTCCTCCAGTCACGCGCCGCCGCCAATACTGATTTTCACGGTACCTACACCGCAGAGCTCGCCAACATGCTTTTCAAGGCAGGAAAGCTCGACGCGATGGAGGCTCTACTCAAAAAATCACGCGAGCGCGCCGACCAGAATCCATTCCGACCATGGGGCATGGGTGAATGGCCCGCCCGCAGTTGGTTAGAAACCGCTCGCAGTGCCAAACCCGAGGACTGGTCGGAGGATAAAAAGAACCGCGTCTATCGAATCATTCGCGACCTCCGTCTCGGACGCGTCAGCACCGAAGCCGGCATTGCACTCATCGACGGCGAGCCCAAGTCCATTGACCGACTCCTCCACGCGCAGTCCCTCATCCAACAGGCTGGCCAACACCACGAATCTTGGAGGCGTATCTATCCCCACGCACAGGTAGCCATCGCGCGCGATGACCTACCCCTCGCCGTCACCATTCTCAACGGCCTACTCAATACCATTCGCTCAGTTGGAAGTGCCGAAACCACAGCTGCTCGAAATCTGCTCCGCAATTCCTACGGTAAAATGGGCAGCCTGAGTTCAGACATCCCCGCCGACAGCCCCATCGCTCCCCTCTTACAAATCATCCTCCACCTCCGCCTAGGTGAGGACGAACTCGCCGAGCAATCCTACTACGCAAACAAGCAGCTCTTCGATAAACACCGCCACGAAATCCCGATTGAACTCGTTCTGTTTGGTGCAGAAACCCACATTGCCCAAGGAACTGCAGAAGACCACGAACGCGCTGAAGATATCCTACGCGGGTGGACCATCAAATTCGGTGAGTCTAAAAAAGTCGACATCCGCGACAAGTCACGCGTCCAACTCCTGCTCGCCCGCAACTACCAACGAGCCAAACAGTTCGACATTGCACGTGCTGAGTTCACCACGGTCTTAAATATTTACAAAGATCAACCCGAAGCCATCGAAGCCCGGTTTGGTATCGGCGAAACCTACATGGCGCAGCGCGTCTATGATCAGGCTGGTGAGATTTTTGCCGAACTCGCTAAGAATCTCAATCCAGCTATCGCGATACGTGCTAGTTTCCTTCAGGGAGTGCTCGCCATCCGTCAGGACGATATTCAAAACGCACGGAAAATTTTCCTCGCCGTGCTTGAGAATGCTCCAGATGACACGCTTGCCAACGAAACCCTCTACAATCTCGCAGAAGTCTATGGCATTGAACAACGCTTCCTCACCCAGCTCGAAACCCTGCGTGCCGTAGGCCGACTCGGTCAGGAGTCCAAACTCTGGCACACTCCAGGCAAGGCGCTTTCGGTGGTTGTTCAAGACCCCGACCTCGGCATCAGCCGTGGCGACACGCGTATCCCGGTCATTGTGCGCACCGAACCCGGAAATGACCGCGAGCAATCATTCCTAACAAGTGGCGGAGCAGGCAAAGGGATTTTCCTCACCGAGTTCCCCACTACACTCGGCACAGCGAAAGCTGGTGATGGAGTGCTCCAAGTCACCGGCGGTGACGTCATCATCGTCGACTACCCGGAAAAATTCAAAAAGCAGTTTCAATTCGAATTCCTCAGCAACACACGATTACGAATCGCTTCGGATGGATCTCTCGACGTCGCCAGCAGCAAAATCATCGACGAAGACGACCCAACACTAACAGAAGACTTAAAGAAACAACTCGCGGAGGAGGAAGAGGAACAGTCACGCTCTGCCACCCGACCCAAAAATCAGGTCAAACCTGGAAACCTGATCTATCTTCAGGTCAAAGACGGTGACCGCGATCTCACTGCGGCTCAGGATAAGGTGAAAGTCAAACTAGCCGCCTCCAGCGGTGACGAAGTGGAGCTGATGATTGAGGAAGAAAGCCTGCACGGTGGTGTCTTTCTCGGTATAGCACGCACAGGTGAGCTTCCTGCTGGCGCTCAAGCGTCCGACTCCGCTCTCGACCACAGCCCGCTTATGGCGATCGACCACGCTCTCGATACCGCATGGCGAAGCGAGCCTGATGGTGCCGCCCCTAAGTCTCTCTCCGTCGACATGAAGGAACTACGCGCGACCGAGTCGATCATCCTAACCTCTCCTCAGTCAGAACAAGAAGCTCCCGTGCGTATGAAGGTCCGCGGCAGCCACGACGGACGCTTTTGGTTCAACCTGGCTCAGTTTCCTGCCGCGACTGAAGCTCCCCCACTGAAATTTGAAGAACCGGGAATGCATCTTCGCATTTACAAAACGCCCGCCAAAAATCTGCGAGAGAAGTACACGTGGAAAGAGATTGCCGATGTCGTGCAAAAAGCCAAACCGACCGAGATCAAAAAAGTCGATACCCTTTCCTGGCAATCACCCGAGGAAGGAGAGGACGCTCATTTTCTCGTCTGGTCGGGTCCCTTTGTTCAGGAACGCTCGGGAGCTTTACGCATCGAAGTCTCCGGAGTCCACACCGCCGTGGTGCTCAATGGTCGATTAGAACTCCCCGTCGGCGCAGGCGACCAAAGCATCGACCTCTTCGTTCCTCGTGGTGTGCATGATCTCACCATCTTCACCGTCGCCAGCCCGAAGGTCAAATCCGTCGAGGCCAAACGGGCACGCGAAAACCAACGTTCGTCATCTATCACCACGCGTCCTTTTGCAGCAGCCGACTTCGATCCCAGCGCAGTTGCCGAAATCAAAAAGTTCACCCCACCACCAGCTGCCAAAATCGTGCAGGAGGAAAACCGTTGGACGCTCACCATGCCACCCCGCGATTTACGTTTCATCGATTTTGAATTCCTGGAATACCGTGGTGAGGCCATCGCCATCAGTAATGTCGAAATCTCCGGTGGTGGAAATAAACACATTCCACCGGCCGCCGACGTTCTCGAACTCGCGAATAACGACACTCTGGAATTAGCACCCGGCGATACGGTCAAAGTTTCCTACCTCGACGAACTCACAGCAGGTGCCGAGCAGCGCAACCGACTACTCACCCGCTCCCTAACTGCCACCTACTACAATGGCGAGATCACCCCGATCAGTTATGATTTTTCACGCGACGGCAAGGGCTCTGTCAAAGGCTCACGCAAGGAACTTCTCCGCATCGAACCCGGTGAACGCATCGTCGCCGAGGTCGTTGATTTCGATCTCGATACCAGCCTCGAACGCGACACCGTCGAAATCGAAGTCCAGGTAAGCTCCAACCCTCCCATCAAACTCACCGCCACCGAAACAGACTCTTCATCCGGTGTCTTCCTCGCCGAAATCGACACCGCTGCTGAACCCGCGGAAGGCAAAATCGTCGTCAAGCAAGGCGACAAAGTTTACCTCGGCTACATAGACAAACAAAACACCTTCCCTGGACACTCGTTTCACCGCGAGACCGTCGTCCTCCTCAATGAACCCACCGAGGCTCGTATCCAGATCGTTGACAGCACAACACCAGTCGACGGCACACCTCAACTCATCCCGGTCGAAGGGCCGCGTGCCAGCGACTACGTTAGCAAGGTTGAGTATCGCCTCCCGCTCACCGTTGAAGTTATTGATCCTGACCAGGCCAAGGATTCTCGCAGCACTGTATTGGTCGATGTCGTAACTAGCCAGGGAGCTAAGGTTCAGGTCGAGTGCGTACTTTCACGCGCCTTCGCCATCACGGATGAAAATTTATCAGAAGCGCGTAATCCCGCGTTACTCGAAGGGCGCTTCGTTGGTCAGATCCCCCTACTTCTCGGAGACCCTGAAAGTGCACCGGTCGTCCCCGAAGACGGAACACTTCCGAAAGGAGGTCTAGGAAAAGTCATCTTACCCGTCGATGACAGTCCAGAAGCCGCACTCGACGATGGTTCTGAAAAATCGAAGTCATCACTTGCCGTGCTCAGTGTCGTTGGCACCGATACATTCACCGCCAACTACAACGATGCCGCCCGCCCGGATGGATCGAATACGACACTCAAAGCATCCGCTGCTCTTTTCTCTGCCGCCACACTCGCGATCACCGATACGGAGTATCTTGAACCAGCGGAGATCGTTCACGTTGGTAAAAAAATCTTCCTCCGCCTCGAAGACCCCGACCGCGACACTTCTAACAAACGCGACAAAGCCCTAGTCCGTGTTGTCACAACAAGCGGTGAGGACGAGACCATCGAGCTTGAGGAAACTCTCAGCCACAGCGGAGTCTTCAGCGGTTCCTTTCCATTACTCGCAAAAGCCAAACCAAACTCGGGGAATTATGACGGTCGGATCGAAGCCTTTTTCGGAGATGAAATCACGGTCGGCTATCTCGACAACGTTCCCCACACACCAGAAGGCAAACCCATCATCGAACGTAAGGTGCCCGTCGCGGTTGGAACCGATGGTGAGATGGCTGCCTTCAGTAAGGTCTACAAAGACGAAGACCTCGCCATTCAAACGCAATTCCACATTGCGGAAAGCTACTTCGAGCTCTTCAAGAGTCACCGTAGGCTCAAGCACACCGAGGAAGCGGCCGCCGACCTCGCGGCTGGTCGACGTGTCCTCCGCGAGCTTCAGGACGATTACCCGAACCCTAAATACGCCCCGCGCGTTTCTTACCTGCTCGGACAATTTGCTCAGGAAATGGAGGCTTGGGACGAGGCGATCGCCGCCTATGGATCGATCGTTCGCAATCACCCCGACCACCATCTCGCGCCCGACTCTCAATACAAACTCGGCCAGTGCCACGAGGAGGCAGGTGAACTCAACGAGGCGCTGGAAGCCTATGTCACCCTCGCCGGAACATACCCTAAGAGCCCGCTCATCGCTAACGTCATGCTACGCATCAACGAGCATTTTTATGTGAAGGAGAACTTCGCTGTCGCGGCATCGGTCGGTGAAAAATTCCTTGAGCGATTCCCTAACCACGAGTGGACACCGAAGATGGCATTCCGTATCGGCCAGTGCCACTACAAGCTGGAGAAATTCATCAAGGCTGGAAAATCATTTGATACCTTTGCCAAACGCTTTCCCGAGCAGGAACTCACCGCGCAAGCGCTCTTTTGGGCAGGCGAGAGCTACCGTATGGGTAAGGACATCCCAAGTGCATTCCGCCGTTACAACCGCTGCCGCTGGGACTTCCCAGAAAGCGATGCCGCGAAGTATTCGCGCGGACGTCTTGCTCTGCCTGAGCTTCTGGCTCAATTTGAACGCGAAGCCAATCTCGACAATTAAATGATGAATTTTCACTCGATCCTCGCCGCCAGTTTTTTTGACAGCGGTGCCCTCAAGCTCCTTCTCGAAGGCGGCATCTTCATGTGGCCTCTTCTTGCGCTTCTTATTCTCGCCATCGCGGTCATTATCGAACGCTATCGCAGCCTCAAACTGCTAGAAACCGATGCCAGCGAACTGCGTGAACAAATCGTCAATCTACTCTCCGAAGACAAGGTCGAGGAATCTCTAGAGCTTTGCGAGGCATCACGAGGCCCTGTCCCCGCCGTGCTCTCAAGTGGACTGCGCAAGTATCTTGTTCTGCGCAGACTCAACTACGATCAGGCACAAATGGAACAGCAGGTGATCAAAAGCATGGAGAACTACGGGGTCAACATTGGCGCGGCACTTGAAAAGCACCTACCCATCCTTGCCACCATCGCCTCGGTCGCGCCCATGCTCGGTTTCCTCGGCACCGTGCAAGGTATGATTGTCGCCTTCGGTGATATCGAGGCAAACATCGGCACACAAAACATCGTGCAAGCCGCCGCCTCCGGTATCCGCGTCGCCCTACTCACCACCGCTTTTGGTCTTGTCGTCGGCATCCCCGCTTACATGGCATTCAACTACTTCACAGGCATTATCAATGACTTCGTGCTCCAGGTGGAATCCTCCGCCGCCGAGCTGATCGAGGTCGTTACACTTCGTCTAACACTCGACAAGGAAAGCTGATGAAACTGAAACGTGGCAAGATGCTCATTGATCCGCCGGCCAGTGCCAGCTCGGACATCGCATTTATCCTGATCATATTTTTCCTCGTCTGTGCCGCCGTGCAGCCAGAGACTGGGCTCGCACAGGTGTTGCCTAAAACGGAGGAGGAAAAAGAGCAACGCGACCAAAGCAAAAACATCGAGGTGTCCATCACACCTACGAGCATCGTGCTCAACGGCAGCCCGTTACAACTCCCAGAATTTACCCGTCGCCTCAACGCAGCGCTGCAAGAAAAGACACGCGATGCCGACCGTATCGTTGTTGTAAAAAGCGCGCCGAACACCCTCTACCCGATCTGGATCCGCGTATCTCAAGTTATTGAACAAGCTGGCGGCATTCTCACACTTGAGTTGGAATCTCAATAAACCATCAACGTCGAATGAAACTCCAGCGCAAGAAACTAACAGCATCGATCCCCGCCTTCGCGATGGGCGACATCGGATTCCTGTTGCTCATCTTTTTTGTGATCCTCGCACGTGCTCAGGATGACAGCCATATCCAGTG
>JBGCEU010000010.1:0-12303 GCA_045106535.1 Akkermansiaceae bacterium
TTCTTCAGCTTGCTTACGTTGCTTTTCCTCGAAGAGCTTAGCTCGGATAATTTCTAATGCCTTCTCCTTGTTCTGTGTCTGGGATCGACCGTCTTGGCACTTTACCTGAATACCGGTCGGGAGGTGAGTGATCTGGACTGCGGAGTCGGTTGTGTTGACGTGCTGACCACCTGGGCCACCAGAGCGGGTTGCCTTGATTTCCAGTTCCTCCATTTTTAATTCTACATCGACGTCTTCTGCCTCGGGCATGACGGCAACGGTGCAGGTGGAGGTGTGGATGCGGCCTTGGGTCTCTGTGGCGGGCACGCGCTGGACTCGGTGTACGCCGGACTCGTATTTCATAAAACGAAATACTTCCTGGCCGGTAATTTTCATCACGGCTTTGGAGAATCCTCCCGCTTCGGACGGCATGGCGTCAATGACTTCATATTTCCACTTACGCTGTTCGGTATAGCGCTGATACATACGCATGACTTCGCCAGCGAAAATGGCAGCTTCGTCGCCACCAGCACCAGACCGCACTTCTAGCAGTGCATCGCGATCTTCTGCCTCATCGCGTGGAAGAAGTGCGTATTGCACACTCTCGGATAGCTCCTCGATAGTTGCCTCAAGATCTGGGATTTCCATTTCCGCCATTTCTGCCATTTCCACGTCCTCCTCTTTGGCGAGTTCACGATTTTCCTCGAGGTTTTTCTTTGCAGTCTCGAGCTCTTCCCACATAGCGAGTAGATCCTTGAGTCGGGAATGTTCGCTCATGACAGCCTTGCCGCGTCTAGGATCGGCAAAAAGATCTGGGTCGGTGATGAGTTGCTCGACCTCTGCGAAGCGGTCGCGGCGTTGGGCGATTAAGGTAGAATAATCCATGGATTAAGTTTTGAGTTTTAAGTTTTGAGTAATGAGCGCATAGGATGTGAACTTAAAACTCACAATTTAACTCTCAATATTCCGCCTTAGGCGGTCACGCTCCACGCATGAGGGAGATCTCGGCGAGGGAGATCATGGCTTTTTGAATGTCTTCTGGCGAGGCAGTTTTTAGTTCGGTTGCAGTCATTGCGCGGTCGACGGTAAACTTACCTGATCGGGTTCTTCGCAGGGCAGAAAGGTGGGCGCCACAACCGAGGTCTTGGCCGATATCATGCGCGTATGTTCTTACGTAGAAACCCTTGGAGCAATTTACGGTGAAATCCACTTCTGGAACGGCAATACGATCGAGAGTGTAATCTGTGATATAGACGGCGCGTGGTTTGCGCTCCACCTCGATGCCTTTGCGAGCGAGCTTGTAGAGAGGCACGCCATTTTTTTTGATCGCGGACACCATCGGGGGGATTTGTTCGAAATCACCAACGTATTTTTTGAAGCCGGCGTCGATTTCTTCATCAGAAAATGCGGGCACTTCTTTTTCTTCGATGATATCGCTTTCTTTGTCTTGGGATCCTGTGGTGATTCCTAGCGTCATGGTTCCCTTGTATTCCTTGTCTTCGGACATGAGGAGATCTTGAATTTTAGTGGCTTTTCCGATGACAAGCATGAGCAGGCCGGTTGCCATAGGATCGAGGGTGCCGCAGTGACCGATTTTTTTGAACTTGAGCTGGCGGCGGCAGATGGCGACGGCGTCGTGGGATGTCATGTCTGGCTCTTTGTCGATGAGCAGGACGCCGCAGGGTTGGTTGTGAAGTGGGTTGGGTTGCATTAGATGTAGAAGAGCTTTTCAAGCTCTTGGAAAGGGTGTGTGGTAGATAGTCGGAATGCTTATCGAGAGTCAGTTTAAGAGGTTGAAAACCTCTTCTACGGCTGTTAGGACTTTGCTGCGCGCGTCGGTGATGGGGCCGGGCATGCGGATGCCGGCGGCGCGGGCGTGACCGCCGCCGCCGAATTGCTGGGCTATCTCACAGACGTTCACGGAGGCGTCTTTGGCGCGTAGGGAGACTCGGATTTTACCATCTTCGAGTTCTTCGAAAAAAGCAGCGACGATGACACCTTCAATACCGCGAATAATGTCGATCTGATCTTCAGAGTCCTCGGGCTTCAAGTTGAATTTTTCTTTGACGGAGTGGGGGAGTTGCCAGTCGGCGACCCTTCCGTCCTCACTCAGCTCAAGTGTGTTCAGTAGAGACCGGAGAAGTTCAATTTTGCGGTAGGGATTGTTGTCGTAGATTTGTGCGTTGATGGTTCCTACATCTAGACCAAGATTAACGAGGTTGGCTGCCATTTCGTAGGTGGCTGCTGTCGTGTTAGAATACTGGAATGAGCCAGTATCAGTTGAGACGGCGACGTAAATGGCATCGCGGGTTTCTTCTGGGAGAGGGAAGTCTTGGCTTTTAATCAGGTGATAAATGATTTGCCCCGTGGCGGGTGAGGAATCGTCGATGTGATTGAGATCTGCGTAGCGTGGGTTGGAAATATGGTGGTCGATATTAATCCAGGTCTTAGCAATTGATGCGGCGTGCAGTGCTTTTTCCCCGAGGCGAGGCTTGGTGGCACAATCGAGAGCGATACAGACTTCGGCATCGACGGGTTCTGCGGGAGGCGTCTGAATTTTTCCACTGCCTGGCATGAAGGCGAGGTTATCAGGGAGGCCGTCTTCATTGATGAAGTGGACAGTTTTACCCATCGCCACGAGTGAGTGTCCGAGCGCTATTTGGGAGCCGATGGCATCGCCATCAGGGCGGACGTGGCTTAATAGGATAAACGATGAATGGTCGTGGATGACCTTGGCGATCTCTGGGAATGTGGCGTTTTCACTCATACGGATGGGACGTGTGGGCTGGGAGAATGGGTCATAGACCGCCGACATCGCATGGGCAAGAGTTTTACAAGTTTTCAGTATTCAGTATTCGGTTTTCAGACTATGGTTGCGGCGGATGCTAGAGTTCATCACAGGTAATTGGCGTGCGGGTGTGGAGATCCTAATTTTGTGGATTGGTCTCTATCAGATTTATCGTGCGTTCAGGAAGACACGAGGAGCACGTATTTTGGTGGGCTTGGTGTTGCTACTGATGGTGCTATCCCTGCTGTCTCTGGCGCTGGAGCTTAAGGTCATCTGGTGGCTGCTTTACAAGGTGCTTACGCTGATGGCATTTGCTCTAATCATCATTTTCCAGCCAGAGCTTCGTAATGCATTGGCGAGGCTCGGCAGCAGCAAGCTGTTTTCATTTTCCCAAACGCAGCGGCATGAATTTTTGGATACCTTTTCAAAGGCGGTGGGGCAGCTATCCAAGAAAAGGATTGGTGCTTTGTTTGCGTTTGAACGTTCGATCTCTCTGAAAGATCACCTTGATACGGGGGTGGAGCTAGATTCATTGTTTACTCCTGAATTTGCACTGACAGTTTTCCACCCAAAGACGGCTCTCCATGACGGTGGCATGATTATCACCCAAGACCGTGTGGCTGGTGCAGGTTGTGTGTTTCCCGTGAGTTCGAGAGAGCTTGCAGATCGTAGCACAGGATTACGACACCGTGCTGCGATCGGTGTTACCGAGGAAACCGATTGTGTGGCGGTTGTGGTGAGTGAAGAAACCGGCCAAATTTCTATCTGTGTGGATGGCAAGCTAGACAGGAACCTCAGTGAAGAGGACTTCCGAGCTCGAATGGAGAAAATATTTTTACCGAAGGAAACAATTGATGAAGAAGATGTTGAAGAAGAACTGGCCAGCGAAGATAGCGACGCTGATCGTGGCCGTGGTGATCTGGTTTCTGATTGATTATATCGTTACCAATGAGAACCCCGGGGCAAACCAGCCCGGGGTGATGGATACTCGTGACTAGACCTCTTCGGTTTATTGGCAATGAAAGGATTATTTGTAACAGGTACGGACACCGATGCGGGAAAGACGTACGTATCTTCGCTTATCCTAAAAGCATTACGTGCTGAGGGAATCGATGCAGTAGGGTATAAGCCGATCTGTTGTGGCGGCCGTGAAGATGCTTACGCATTGCAAAGCGCATCTGGCGGAATGATTGATCTTGATGAAGTGAACCCGTGCTGGATGCGGTCGGCATCAGCCCCTTACGTGGCGGGTATGTTCGAAAATAAGGGGCTAGATACTGCGGATTTAATAGTTAGAGCTCACGCCATGGCAGAAAATCATGAGCTTGTTCTGTGTGAAGGAGCTGGTGGGTGGAAGGTGCCCATTTTAAAAGATTATCTCATGGCTGATTTTGCGAAAGACCTCGGTTGGCCTGTTTTATTAGTCGTAGGGAACCGACTTGGTGCCCTGAATCACACTGCTCTGACTGTGGAGTCGATGCGCGCCAGCGGTATTGAGCCCGTCGGGATGGTATTCAATAACTTGTCCGATGAGCTGGATACCGCAGAAATCACGAACAAAGGCATTGCGGAGGAAATGACAGGCGTGCCTGTGTTGACTGATGTGATTCACGGACAGGAAGAGATCGAAGCATGGCCATTTCTTGATGTCATCGGACGATGGCGAATGGATAATGGACAATGAAGAATGGATGATGTAGTAAATCACCATGATTGATATGCTGGTTAGGCTCTATGAACTGCCCGATAGTCGAGAGGTTTATGAGCGTATTGAGAAACAGGGAATCACACTGCGCCGGGCACGTGCATACGAAAGACACATCGTAGCAGCTTGGGCGGCTCAGCATTTTTCACCAAAATGGGAGAGTGAGGTGAAGATCGCATTTTCTCGCCAGCCAGTGACCTGTTATGTAGCTACCAGAGATAAGGAAATCCTCGGTTTTGCATGCTATGAAACCACAGCCAAGGGGTTTTACGGTCCTACCGGAGTGAGTGAGGCTGCACGCGGAACAGGCATAGGTAAGGCTCTGCTTTTCAAATGTATGCAAGGACTCAAAGATCTAGGATATGTGTATGGAATGATCGGAGGTGTCGGGCCGCGTGAATTTTATGAGAAGGCTATTGGTGCTGTGGAAATCCCCGGAAGTGATCCCGGGATCTACCGTGACATTCTTCCTGGCTGACTTGCTACTTGGTATTTAACACCTAGATTCCAACCGTGCAGGATCCAAAGTATGTAAAGAAAGCGTTTAGTCGCATCGCTGATAGGTATGTGGCGACGAATCATGTGCTTAGCCTTGGGACAGACATTCTCTGGCGCAAAAAGGTTGGTCGGGTTGTCGCTGGATGGGAGCCCGCTACGGTTTTGGATGTTGCTACTGGCACGGGTGATTTAGCGTTAGAGATTCAGAAAAAGTGTTCAGGCGCGGAGGTGACGGGATCGGATTTTTGTGAGGAGATGCTTGCCTATGCAGCCGACGGTGGAGTGAAAAAAACAGTCGTGGCAGACGCGCTGAACATGCCGTTCGAGGATGATACCTTTGATGTGCTTACGGTGGCATTTGGCCTGCGCAACATGGCCAGCTGGCCGGATGCGCTGCAGGAAATGTCTCGTGTTGTGCGGCCCGGTGGTCACTTGCTAGTGCTGGATTTTTCATTACCCACCGGGATTTTACGTGGCCCGTATCGTTTTTATCTGAACAAAGTGTTGCCGAAGATCGCCGGACTGATGACCGGTGAAAAAGACGCCTATGAATATCTAGCGGGAACCATTGAAGAATTTCCCAGTGGTAAAGACATGTGCGAGCTGATCAATGCGAATGGATTCTGTGATGCCGCAGCGGATCCGTTGACATTCGGTGTCGCGAGTATTTACACGGCTGAGGTGTGATATAGCGTTGCGAATTTAGTGATTCGCCCTTAGCCTGCCGCCATGTCGATCCAGCAATTCGCCAATCAATTTGTATGTGACCTCGTTGCTTATGAGCCGGGGAAGCCCATCGAGGAAACCGCACGTGAGCTTGGACTTGATCCGGCAGTCATCGTCAAACTGGCATCAAACGAAAATCCGCTTGGCCCTGCACCTGCTGCTAAGGAGGCGATGCAAAAGGAGATTGATGAGGTACACATCTACCCCGATGGTGGTGGCTACAAGCTGCGATCAGCCATCGCTGAGAAACATGGTTTGGGTCTGGAAAACGTGGTGCTGGGTAATGGCTCGAACGAAATTATTGAGCTTCTTTGCCACAGCTTTTTGAATCCGAAGGCAGAGCTGATCGCTGCGGAGCATGCCTTCGTCGTGTACAAGCTGATGGCGACACTTTTCGGTGCGAAATACGTCGAAGTAGCCGATCCCGATTTCATTCACGACGTCGATGGTATGGCCGACGCCATCACGGCAGATACTCGACTCGTCTTTATAGCCAACCCTAACAACCCGACGGGAACTCTTGTTGGGCAGGAAGCACTTGATCGTTTTATGGAAAGGCTGCCCGAGCATGTCGTCGCGGTTTTTGACGAGGCATATTATGAGTTTCTCGATGATGCGCCAGATACCCTCAAGTATGTCAGGGAAGGCAAAAATGTTTGTGTTCTCAGGACATTTTCCAAAGCTTTTGGCTTAGCCGGACTGCGTATTGGTTATGGTTTGGCAGCGCCCCATGTGGCCTCGGTGCTGCAAAAGGCACGTCAGCCATTCAACGCGAATGCGATGGCTCAAGCAGCTGCCCTGGCTGCAATGAACGACGTAAAACACGTATCAAAAACGATTGAGACGAACAATACTGGCCTTGCGTTTTACGAAAAAGCGTTCACCGATCGTGCGCTAAAATTTGTGCCTAGCTTCGCTAATTTTATCCTCGTCAAGGTAGGCGATGGCGACGGTCTTTTCCTGAAAATGCTTCAACAAGGTGTGATCGTCCGCGCCATGAGCGGCTACAAACTTCCCGAGTGGGTGCGTATTTCCATAGGCACTCAGAAAGAAAACGAGCGTTGTATTGAAGTGCTTGACCAAGTGATGCGTGGTTGACTCCGAGGGCGAGTCATTTATGATGCGGCAAGTATCAACAGATATTAACAATGAGCGGCGCATCCCCACTTTCCCAAGCAAGCTTTCCGTGTAAGCACTGCCAAAAAACTATTTTTGTCCCTGTGGGTCTCCCCGAGACCACGGCGCCATGCCCCCATTGCGGGCAAAAGGTGACCTCTCCCGATCAGTCTAAACCAACTGAATCCAAGTCTGCACCGGCACCTATGCCAACTTCAGCTCAGGCGGTTCGTCTAGAGCCTCAGCCTGAGATCAGCGCAGATGCCATTCAGCAGTCAGCGCCTGCTAAGCCACTCCAAGAACCCCGCCCTGAAACCCGCCCTGAAACCGTTCAAAAAAATGTTGAGCCCGAGGGGGCTACAGTTCAGCCGGAGTATGTAGGTAAGAAAAAAGGCCGAGGTAATGCGGCGGCAATCATTGCGGCTGTTGTAATACTTCTGTTAGCTGGAGGTGTTACCATCTGGCTGGCGCAAAAATGGCAAAAAGACCAGCAGGCGAATGCATCACCGGATACTGGAAAAGCCCCGCCAACGAGTGATGCGAGCGGCAAGCAGCGCGAGCAATGGTTGCGGGAAGGGTGGAAAACAGACGCCTCTTCTGTGCTCGCTGCCTTCACGAATGCTAAATCGCCGGAAGAAAGAATGAAGCATGTGATACCAAATGATGGTGTCATGGATGAACTGAAACTCTACTATTCGGGGGGAAAAGATGATGTCGATACGCCAGCAGATTCCTTCGTTCATATTATGGGCACGGCGCAAGATCGTGAACGTGGTATTTTCCTGATGCAGTACCGCCAACCTGCCCAGATTAACATTCGTGAGTATTTCGCACCCATTGGTTCGCTTGAGGCGATCATGGGCCAGCAGGAAACTTCTCTGCTAGAAATGGCGCACCGCATTGACGAGGATAACTTGTCCGACCCAATTGGAATCAACGCGTTTTTCAAAGAGATCGATGGTGAACTCAAGTTAGACGCTTCCGTTTTTATCCAAGGAAAATGGCGCACGTTTAAGCTCTTCACCAGCTACCCTCAGCCAGGCAAATCGAAGATGTTTCGCGTGGTAGCAAGTGAGTCGCTGAGCCATCATTACCGCGATAATCCAAATGTCCGGACATACCGCTTTGAGGATTTTGCTTACCCGAAAGATTTCGTCAGTTTACCAGTCAAAGTCGATTCTGAATCGGGTGAAATTCTTTCCCAACTCAATTGGCACGGTGAAAATAAAGATCTAATTTACAAGACGGCGACTGTGGAATTGGAATGGACTGATGACCGTCCGTCTAAGCTACAGGTCAAGCGGTTGGTCTGTTGGGAGTTTCTCGGTGTGGGTGGGGAAATCGGGAACACAACTCCGGCATCTCCTGAAAAGCCATCGCCAGAGGGCGCGGAATAGCCATGGAGTCGACCATTGCTGCAATAGCCACCCCGCCCGGTATGGGTGCCGTGGGCATGATTCGAGTGAGTGGTGCAGAAGCTTTTAGCCTTGTGACAAAGTGCGTGGCTTCACAAAAAGACTGCCGCCTTTTCAAAGAACGATACGCAACCCTAACAAAAATTGTTGGCGATGATGGCGCGACGCTCGACGAAGTATTGATCACATGTTTTCATGGGCTTCGCAGTTACACCGGTGAAGATACGGTGGAGATTGCCTGCCATGGTGGAGTTCTCGTCATGCGGCGTGTGTTGCAGAGGTTACTCGATGTGGGCATTCAGTCAGCTGGTGCAGGTGAGTTCAGCCAGAGGGCGTTCCTGAATGGTAAAATGGATCTTACCCAAGCGGAGGCGGTGATGGACCTGATATCAGCGCAGACTGAACTCGCGATGCGTGCGGCGCATGAACAGCTACAGGGCACTCTGGGAAATGACTCGGAGGCGATTCGTGAGGACATTCTAGGTATTGCTGCCCATGTTGAGGCGTATATTGATTTTCCAGAAGAGGATATCGATGCCGATACGGGTAATACTCTTAAAAAACGTCTACTGCACACAGGCGAAAAAATCGACCGCCTCCTGCAAACAGCAGAGCAAGGCCGCATCTTACGTGAGGGTGTTAGGACGGTTATTTTTGGTGCTCCCAATGCTGGTAAATCGAGTTTACTAAACCGTTTGTTAGGTTATGAGCGCGCTATCGTGAGTGACATCGAGGGTACGACGCGCGATACCGTTGAGGAAGTGCTCAACCT
This sequence comes from Akkermansiaceae bacterium, assembly GCA_045106535.1. Lineage (GTDB taxonomy): Bacteria > Verrucomicrobiota > Verrucomicrobiia > Verrucomicrobiales > Akkermansiaceae > Oceaniferula. The sequence continues at coordinate 9,000 of JBGCEU010000010.1, forward strand.
GCAAGGGATACCGGTGAGGCTGATCGATACCGCAGGCATGCGTGACTCAGAGGATGTCATCGAACAGCAGGGTGTGCAGCGAACACGTGACCAGATTGAAACTGCTGACCTTATTCTAGAAGTTGTCGATGGAACCCAAGCACACGAGAAAAGACTATCTGAGCGTGACGTAGATGGTCGTCATCATCTGCTGGTCATCAATAAATCGGATAAGTCATTGCATGCTGACTGGGAAAACATGGGGGGCACACAGATATCTTGCACCTCAGGTGAGGGGATTGATTCACTGGTGGAAACCATTGCTGATGAACTATCCATGGGAGCTGGCGAATGGGGCGGACACGCTGTTGCTATCAACGCACGCCATCAGGCGTGTCTTAGACGTGCAAAAAATGCTCTCCAGCAAGCCATTCAGACACTCGCGTCCGGAGAGGGAGCGGAATTCATATCGATTGAACTCCGTGAGGCGATGGAGTCGATTGGTGAAATCGCTGGGAGAATCGATACGGAGGAGCTGTTAGGAGAGATTTTCAGCAGTTTTTGTATTGGCAAGTAGGGCGACTTTGCAAGTTGCTGACAACCCAAGCTAACACATCCTGCCGGCAAGCTGGAAGCGTGCCCTACTTCCCCGGATCGTGAAATATCTTGATGTCGGCCTCTTTGGTGCCAAGTAAATCCTGTGCTCGTATCAATGCGTCTCGCGTTGATATGTTAGGATTTTCACTGAAATACATAAAGAGATTAGTTTCACCCTGACTTCGATCGCAGTTATGCTGCAGTGTTTCCAAAACGCCGGATTTTTTCAGGATTTCATAGACCTCGCGGGTCGCACCGCTGACGAGTACGTAGATTCCTTTCCTGCGCGTGTCTTTGATGAGGTCATCCAATGCTAACACCGATGTGGCATCGAGGTGCCGCGCGTTTTTCATACGCAGAATAATCACCTTGAGATGCTGGTCGGCAATGGTGCGCTGAATCTGGGTTCGGAATAAGTCGGCAGCACCAAAAAAAAGGTCACCCTCAACGTGCACGATCGAAATCGAAGGGTTAGGTCTTTTGGTTTTTTCACCCATTTCTCGCAGATTACCCTCATCACTGATTTCGTATTCCACGAGGTGGGGTTTGGATGCCTTACGTAGGAACAGAGTGATGGATAGGGCTACGCCGATAAAAATGGCGTAATCGAGTCGAGTCAGCAGCGTCGCTCCAAAAGTAGTGATGATGACAAGCGCATCGTCCTTGGTAGACCGCAGACAGATACGGATGTTTTTCCAGTTCATCAGCGAGATCGCGATGCCGATGACTAGCGCCGCCAACGAGGTCTTGGGGATATTTTCAACGATGGGCAGCTTGACGAGTGCGTAAAATCCTAACAGGCAGAGGATGCCGCAGTAGATGGAAGAGAACCGCGACTTGGACTCTGACTCATAGTTCAGAGCAGAGCGTGTTAGGGAACCTGATGCCGGCATGGCAGCTGTGAGTGAGGAGGCGATGTTGGCCATGCCTACCGAGAGCATGTCCTGGTTTACGTCGGTTCGGCTTCCCGAGCGGCTGGCGAGAGACTTTGCCATCACGGTGTTTTCAAGTGAAGCGAGGAAGGCGATGGCAAATGCCACACCAAACAACGTGGAAATATCATCCCAGTTAACATCGGGCAAAGAGGGCGAGACTTCATCGAGCTTGAAAGCCTCGAAGGTGGAGAGTGAATCGAATGCGGGCACCCACATTCTGAGCATCCATGCGGCGAGAGATGAAATAGTCAGACTCAATGCAAAATTGGGCAGCATGGGCAGCTTTTTTTGCAGGATTAAATAGATGGCAAGTGTGCCAATGCCGATAGCCACGGGCTGCCACTGGAAATGCTCCCAGAGGCCAGCCATTTTATCGACGATGGCAAAGAAAGTCTTTGCTGACTCGCCTCCCTTCATGGGTTCGGCAATGCCTAACAAATGCTTCAACTGGTTGGTGAGAATAAGCAGTGCTGCGCCAGTGATGTAGCCGACCAGCACACTACGGCTCACGTACTGCAGTAGATCGGCCACCTTGAAAAGTGCTCCAAATACTGAAAGCACACCCACCATCATGACGAGCAGTGGCATGTATTCCACGGGTGGTTTATCCATGACTCCCTGCGCGGCAAAGAAGCTGAAAATCATAAACGACGTTGCGTTTGTCGGCCCAAGGATGGTGTGGCGTGATGCTGCAAAGATCGGCGCTACAATGGCAGCGATGGCAGAGCAGATGATGCCGTAATATATCGGCAGCTCAGCAATCGCAGCGTATGCCATGCCCTGTGGTAGAGCTAGCAAAGCCACATTTAGCCCGGCTTTGATATCGTAACCGAATTTCTCCGCATTGTAGGTCTTCAGCGACTTGCGCACTGGCAGCCAGTCCAGCCCGTTACCGGAAAGTATCCGGAGTGTGCTGACACGAAGGTCACGGAAGAAGGCTTTAAGCTGGCGCTGCATAGGGTGGGTTATTTTCTGCGAGCGCGGGAAAAGAGAAAGATACTCAGAATGAGGCAGACAAAATTGGGTAACCAAAAAAGAATAATCGCTGTGTTACCCTCTTTCTTTTGAAATTCTGCCGCGATCATAAAAAATAGGAAGTATCCTAGACCTACTCCGATACTGATTGCTAAGCCAGTGGATGTTTCCTTGCGGCGAGCATTGATACCCAGTGGCACAGCAACGAGAGCAAGAGCTAAACATGCGCACGAAAAGGCATAGCGCCGATGTATTTCGTTTTTAAGATTATAGCGTTTGGATGCTTCTTTTTCCTCACCGCTCGCGAGACGATCTCGTATCTCAGAGTTGGTCATGGTGCTTGCTTTACGGCGTTTTTTTCGATCCGCAGTGAAGTCGAAAAGCAGAGGTTCCCACTCGCCGATTGATGGCATTTCTCGGTTGCCGTCAGGATCTCTACTGTCGATTGTTGCATCTGTTAGGTTGAGGCGGATCTGCTTTGTCTCATTAATGATTTTGAGTTTGGCTTCACGTGCATAAATGGCGCGAGTAGGAAAGTGTGTTGGGTTTTCCTCATCGAGATGATAAATGTGTAATCCATTCAGAGTGTCTCCTTCACGCTCTTCGATAAATATTTTCTGACCTTTGAGACGTGTCTGAACAACTCCCGGGTCGAGCATGGCGTTCGGGTTTTGTTTGACGGCCTCATAGAGCACGAACTTCATCGTGTCTTTTGCTTTGGGCGCCATGGCAACATTCAGCCACAGACACAATCCGGCGAGTGCAGAACCAATGACAAATACAGGCATGGCGGCTCGGGCTAGGCTGACTCCTGCCAT
>JBGCEU010000100.1:0-9982 GCA_045106535.1 Akkermansiaceae bacterium
AGAAGTGGTCAAAAAGGAAGGTCTCAAGATCGCCATCGTCGGCAAACCTAACGCCGGTAAGTCATCGCTCATCAATGCCATCCTCAAGGACGACCGGACGATTGTTTCAGACGTCGCAGGCACCACACGCGATGCCGTGGATGTGCCTTACGAGTTCATGGGCGAGCTGCACACTCTGATCGACACCGCAGGCATTCGGCGAAAAACCAAGATGGACTCGTCCGTGGAGGTCTCTTCCGCAATGCGCGCCGAGCGCTCAATCCGCCGCGCAGACATGTGCCTGTTAGTCATCGATTGCGCCGAGGGTGTTTCCGCACAGGATCGTAAGATCGCCCGCATCATCCAAGACGAGAAAAAGCCCTGCCTGATCGTGCTTAATAAGTTTGATCTGTATCATCCGACCGCGAACCGCAGCGTGCGACTCGAAGAAGCTACCGAGCACGTACGCACCGAGCTTTTCTTCCTCTCCTACGCCCCCTACGTCGCCGTTTCCGCGCTAAAGAAACAATCCATCGGACTCGTTTTCCAGAAACTTGCCGAAATTCGCAAGGCTGCTCAGGAACCGATCACCACCGGTAAACTAAATCGTTTCCTCGGCGAGGCATTCAGCAAAAAGCCACCCCAAGCGCGCAAGGGTAAACGCCTCAAGCTTCTCTACGCCACCACAGCCATCAACGACCGCTACACCGCTATCCCAGTGCCGACCTACATTCTCTTCGTCAACGACAAGCGCCTGATGCAAGAGAACTACGAGCAATATCTCACCAACCGACTCCGCGAAGACCACCCCACCCCGGGTATCCCGATCACCTTCTCCGTGCGCTCCCGAAATGCGAAGGGTGAGAAGGGAAAAAGGTAACCGCCCCCTACTGACACGCCCCCTCTGGAGTGCGGTGGCTTGACACCGCTTTGCGGCAGGTCGGCTTGACGACTGTGGCGGGGTTTCATCCTGCTAGTGCTCATGAAGATAGGTGCTGCTTGCGCAGGGAGAGAACCGTTAAGTCGGTTCGGAAGATAGCGGTGTCAAGCCACCGCACTCCAAGTCGAAGCCCGCAGGATTCCCAATTCATCCCCATGTTTACGTTCTCACCCTTGTCACACAACAGGAGAAATGTAACACTAGCTTCAATCATGAGAGCCACATTCAGCATCGACACCGCCCTCTACGAGAAGGCAGGCGAGCTCACCGGAATCAGCGATACAGACGAATTGATCAGAGAAGCGATTACCGCTCTGATAGCGCGTGAAAGCGGAAAACAACTCGCTAAGCTCGGCGGCACAGCTCCCAATCTGGAAATCCCTCCCCGGCGCAGGACTACACCCTCATCTTAACCCACGCCTAACACCTCCCCATGAATTTCCAACTCAACGAACGCCTCGCTGCAGGATCTTTTGACTTTGGCACCCACGGAAAATGCCGGGTCTTGCTCAAGGACAATGCCGTTTTCCCATGGCTTGTGCTCGTTCCTGAAGTTGACGACAGCGTCACTGAGCTGCACCAGTTAGATGCCAGCGATTACGCCTCGGTGATGTTTACCATCCGACAAGTCTCCGAATTCGTAGAAAATCATTTTCAGCCCGACAAATTGAACGTCGCCGCGATTGGCAACATCGTCCCACAGTTGCATATCCATGTTGTCGCCCGGTTCGAGACTGATCCTGCGTGGCCGGGAGTCGTCTGGGGCTGCAAAAATAAAGCGAATTATGCCAAAGAAGCTGCTTTAAAAATCCACGATGCCTACCAGCGCGCAGTCGGGTAGATACGTGAATATCAAGGTGCGTATTTTTTTTCGTGTAAATATTGTCACCCATGTGCTATATTATTAAAGTCAAAGATACAAAATAGCTCTATGTCTACGAATGCCGACGAAGCCGCCCACCAATGGACTTTTCTGACCAATCACTCACACATCCTTGTGTGTTTAGCCAATAACGCCGATATGCGCATCCGCGACCTTGCCCAATCTGTCGGCATCACGGAGCGTGCCGTGCAACGAATCCTCGCAGAGCTCGAGGAGGCAGGAGCCATTCAAAAACACCGTGAGGGCAGAAGAAATCATTACAAAGTGACGATGACCTATCCGCTGCGACATCCGCTGGAAGCGCATTGTAACTTGAAGCATTTGCTCAAGGCAATTGGTTAGACGGCATAAACAACCCTCGCAGAGAGGGTTAGTGTGCATATATCCCGTATACACGCACGTTGATACACGTATTTTTATTCGTGTTTTTTGTTGCGTAATATTTTTTTTGCGCTAAAAGCCGCCCGCCGCCTTATGGGCTAGGCTTATCAAACTTATGGATTTAGCACTGCAAAACCTCATCTCCCCCATCGTGCTATGTTTTGTGCTGGGTGCAGTCGCTCGTTGGGTAAAGAGCGACTTCGAGCTACCTGACGCAGTTTACCAGAGCCTATCAATCTATTTGCTGCTCGCTATCGGCCTAAAAGGAGGCGTGGCAGTAGCAGAGACGCCCATCAAGGATCTGCTTGGCCCTGCCATGGTCACCTTAGTTCTGGGCGTGCTCACTCCGTTGTCGGCCTATTTCCTGATGCGCAAGGCAGGGAAAATCAGCCAAACGGATGCCGCGGCGACAGCGGCACATTATGGATCGGTCTCGGCCGTCACCTTTTTAGCATCTATTGAGGCAGCAAAAATGGCGGGCATGGAGACGGAGGGCTACCTCGCGGCGTTGGTCGCTCTGCTCGAAGTCCCGGGCATCATCGTGGGACTCATTCTGGCAAGAGGCAAGGGCTCCGGTAGCCTCGGCACAGCTGTGCATGATGTGCTCACCGGGAAAAGCATCTTTCTTCTCATCGGAGGCTTGGTCATCGGCACTGCCTGTGGTGCTCAGAAAATTGATGCCGTCGCCCCGTTTTTCATCGATCCCTTTAAGGGGGTGCTTTGCCTGTTCTTGCTGGAGCTGGGCACGGTCGCCGCTGGTAGAATGCGCGATATGACTCAGGCTGGTTGGCGGCTGGTCGCGCTGGGCTGCTTCATCCCTGCAGTTCATGGGTTAATCGGAACATTCGCAGGTGTCATGGTAGGAATGTCTCCGGGTGGTGCCGCTGTTTTAGGTGCCATGGTCGGCAGCGCCTCATACATCGCAGCTCCCGCTGCCGTCCGTATTGCACTGCCTGAAGCGAGTCCCGGAATTTACCTCACCCTGGCACTGGGCATTACCTTCCCATTTAATTTGCTCGTTGGGATACCTCTTTTCTTGAGAACTGCCGAATGGCTAGCCACACTATCGCTATGAACATGACCATGAAGAAAGTCACAATCGTTGCAGAGCGATTGCTGAAAGACGGCCTCATCGAGATCCTCAAGTCTCAGGGCGCGACTGGCCACACACTCACCGCCTGCGAGGGCGAGGGCTCGCGTGGTTTCCACACCTCGGATTGGGAAGGGCGAAACGTGCAGATCGATACCATCGTATCAGCAGAAACGGCTGACCGCATCCTCAATGCCGTGGGTGACAAATACATGGAAAATTATGCGATCATTGCCTACATCAGCGAGGTGACAGTGCTCAGAAAAGGAAAATTCGCCCGTGAATTGCTCGACACCGAGGGGCTGGACGATGTCTAATCCCCTGCACCTAGATTCACGTCTTTATGAGCAATAACCAACCCCGTATCGGAATCATCATGGGCAGCCAGTCCGACTGGCCAACCCTCGAGCACGCGGCAAAAACTCTCAGCGACTTCGGCGTCGCCTGGGAATCCCGCGTGGTCAGCGCACACCGCACCCCTAAACTACTCTACGATTATGCTGAGTCCGCCGCATCACGCGGCATCCAGTGCATCATCGCAGGTGCCGGTGGAGCTGCACATTTACCCGGCATGGCAGCGGCGATCACGACCTTGCCCGTCCTTGGTGTTCCTGTAAAATCACGCACGCTCAATGGCGTTGATTCCCTACTCTCGATCGTGCAGATGCCAGCTGGTATTCCCACAGCTACTTTTGCTATTGGCGATGCAGGAGCTATCAACGCCGGGCTCTTTGCCGTCTCGATGCTTGCCGCCACGGGAGACACGGAGCTCGCCGAGAAGCTCACCCAGTTTCGTGAGACACAGCGTAGTAAAATCGAGTCCGGCACCCTACCGCAGATGGAAGACCTCCAGTCCGAGTAAGTATGATCAACGATTCTGAAACCTGCATCGGAGTTCTCGGTGGTGGCCAGCTCGGGCGCATGCTCGCCTTGGAAGCTCGCCGTATGGGATTCCAGGTTCTGCAGTGGACCGGTGGTGATACATCAGGTGCCGCACGGCTCTCGGATGAAATTTTTACGGAACCATTCGACTGTGAACAGACTCTGGAAAAATTCATCTCCCGCTGCCACGTCGCCACAGTTGAGTTTGAAAATATTCCTAACACTCTGCTGGAAAAAGTCTCCAAGCACCTGCCGCTGATGCCCAGCGTGGGTGCCGTCTCGATTTGCCAGAATCGTGAAATGGAAAAGTCCTTCCTCGCTGAGAATGGCATCCCCACCGCTAAGTTCTGCCTGGTCGATAATGCGCTGGAGCTGGAAGCCGCCCTGCTAGAAATCCCGGGAGATGTGATTTTGAAAACCGTCGAGTCCGGATACGATGGCAAAGGCCAAATGATGGTGCCGGATGGTGCCGGGAGACCCAGCGCCGATGACATTTGGAAATCGTTCGGCGGAGGCCGCGCGATTGTTGAGCAGAAAATCGACCTCGCCGCCGAGCTGTCAGTCATGGTCGTGCGATCACAGGACGGTGACGTGGTCACCTACGACCCTGCGGAAAACGAACACAAAAACCACATTCTTGATATCTCCATCGTGCCAGCCCGCATGTCAGCAGAGCTTACCGAGCAAGCGAGGCTGGTTGCGCAGCAGGTTACTGAAGCCCTCGATTACATCGGCGTGATTGGCGTGGAGTTTTTCCTCGATCAGGATGGCAAACTACTCGTCAATGAAATGGCACCCCGACCTCACAATTCAGGCCACCACACACTGGACGCCTGCGAGACATCCCAGTTCGAGCAACAGCTGCGCGCGATATGCGGACTCCCGCTTGGCAGCACCCGCATGCTCAAACCCGCCGTCATGTGGAACTTGTTAGGTGACATCTGGCCGGCCGCGACTACGCCTCCCGACTGGTCGCCCATACTCAGCACACCGGGAGCCAAGCTCCACATCTACGGCAAGCGTGAGGCCCGCGCAGGCAGGAAAATGGGACACGTCACCTTCGTCGGCGATACCATTGATGAGGCTCTCTCACACGCCCAAGCATGTATCAATGCCTACAGCTAATCCCCGATCATTTCCGTCACTAAATTTCGGATGATTATTTTCAGTTCTCACCTATCTTCAACTCGTGAATAGACGTTCATTCATCACCAAGTCATCCGCCGTCAGCCTGAGTTTTTTCGGACTTCAGCGCTATCTATCAGCCGCACCTGAGAGCCGAGTCTGCTCGCCCTACGGAGATCTGATCAAGGATCCAGCCGGCATACTCGATCTACCCAAAGGCTTTTCCTACCAAGTCATCTCAAAAGCGGGACAAACGATGGACGATGGCTACCGCGTTCCGGGTCAACCTGACGGCATGGCAGCATTCGCTGGAAAAAACGGGCAAGTCATCCTTGTCCGGAACCATGAACTGCAGTGGGACTGGCCACGCCGGGGACCGTTTCATAAAGGTAAAGCACCCGACTCAAAATTCTACGAAGCCGCATACGACGCAGGCGACAAAGAAAAAAACAACCCCCACTTAGGCGGCACCACCAATGTGGTTTACGATCCCAAATTGGGCAAAGTGGTGAAGGAATACATTTCGCTCGCTGGCACGGATCGGAATTGCGCTGGCGGCACTACACCCTGGGGTAGCTGGATCACCTGCGAGGAATCAAAAGACCTAACAAGCCCACGTGGTCGCAAGCACGGATACTGCTTTGAAGTCATGGCATCCGATGACGGCAAACTACAAAAAGCCGTGCCGCTGAAAGCTCTTGGCCGATTTCGACATGAGGCGGTCGCCCTCGATCCTCTATCAGGTATCATTTACCTTACCGAGGACATCAACGACGGCTTGCTCTATCGTTTCATTCCTAACAAACCCCGAGATTTTCACAATGGGCAACTTCAGGTGCTCGCCGTCAAGGACAAGCCACAGACCGACACAAGAAATTACGCAAAGTCAGACCGCAACATCAAAGAAGGTGATGTGATGAAGGTTCAATGGATCGATATTGATGACCCCGAAGCACCGGACGATGACCTCCGCTACCGTGGGCACAAAGCAGGTGCCGCACTTTTTGCGCGCGGTGAAGGGATCATTTACGAAAAAGGAAAAATCTACATCTGCTGCACCGATGGCGGACCGACCCGACAAGGGCAGGTTTTCACCCTCACTCCCTCGATGGAGAAGAATGCTGACGATACCTTGGAACTCTTTCTCCAGCCTGAAAAGAGCGATCTCTTAACGAATGGCGACAACATCTGCGCCGCGCCTTGGGGCGATCTGATTATCTGCGAAGACTTAGTCGCCGAGCATAAAGGCAACCGCCCTCACCTGCGCGGCATCACGCCTGACGGAAAAATCTACACCCTAGCAAGAAACGCAAAAAACTCCTCTGAGTTCGCCGGCTCATGTTTCTCCCCCGATGGCAAAATCCTATTCGTCAACATGCAGTCGCTCGGCCTCACCCTCGCCATCACCGGCTCGTGGCAACCCTAACATGGAGCGCGGGTTTGCAACCCGCATCAACCCACGCTTCCATCCCCAAGAAAAATTCTGTCCATTCTGTAAATTCTGTCTAAAAAAGAACGCAACCTATGCCTCTACTCGAAGTCACCAACCTTACCACTCGGTTCCACACGCGGAACGGCATCGTCCGCGCCGTCGAGGACGTTTCATTTTCTGTCGATAAAGGCCAGACCATCGGCATTGTCGGAGAGTCAGGATCAGGGAAATCCGTCACCTGCTACTCACTCGTCGGGCTAATCCCCCAGCCTCCCGGAAAAATTCACGCGGGCAAAGCCAACTTCGACGGCATCGATCTTCTTCAAGCATCACAGAAGCAGCTGCGTAAGATCCGCGGCAAACGCGTCTCGATGATTTTCCAGGATCCAATGACTTCATTGAATCCCTATCTGAAAATCTCGACCCAGCTCACGGAGCCACTGGAAATCCATGAGGGCATCAAAGGAAAAGAAGCACTGCACCGCGCGATTGATGCACTAGCCGAGGTTGGCATTCCCGAGCCAGAGAAACGTATCCAGAGCTACCCTCACGAATTCTCCGGCGGTATGCGCCAGCGTGTGATGATTGCCATGGCCCTCATCACCCGGCCCGAACTCCTCATCTGTGATGAACCCACCACCGCGCTGGACGTAACCGTTCAGAAACAGGTGTTAGATCTGATTAAGGATCGTCAAAATGAGCTCGGCACTGCTGTCATCCTCATCACCCATGACCTCGCAGTCGTGCACCAGTCCTGCGATGATGTGAATGTCATGTATGCTGGACGCATCGTCGAACGCGCGGATACTAACACACTTTTCCAGAAGCCCATGCACGCCTATACCCGCGCGCTGATGAAGAGCATCCCCGCCACCCATCAAAAGGGCGAGACACTCTACACCATTCCCGGCATACCGCCCGACCTCTCTGACCCACCCGCAGGCTGTGCATTCCACGAGCGTAACACCCTGGGCGATGCCTCGAAGTGTAACACCACTTCACCCCCACCACTGGAAGAGGTTCAGCCTGATCACTTTGTTCAGAACTGCCCCGGATGCCTAGCAGCATCCTAACACACCCAGTCGAGTATGACCGTCATTCACTGGCTCTCGTGGATTTCTCTGGTCTCTCTCATCCCCCCTGTCGCTTGGATCCTATGGATCAAAAACCGCAGTGCAATCAATAGCTGGATCCGCCCAATCAAGCACCCTGAGCGCTGGCTTCTCTCCACTCAGTTAGAGAAATCAGCTACTCGTGAAGATGTTCAAAAAGCCCTACGTAGAGTCGTCACGGAATCAAAAAATGCCGGATGGAATGCCACCTGTGCCTATAAAAAACGTGACCCCTCAACGGGTGAATGGACAGTTGGCTTAATCTCACAAATCCAGCCGATAGATACAGAGCTTCCCCCACCCTTCACCTTCACTAAAATCGAGCCTCTCAGCGTTTTGAGACTCTCCTGCCCTGCTAATGAAGATAACGCCTTGATAAAATCCGATCTCAAGGAGTGGGCAGAGGAAAACGACACTATTTACCAACCAGCTGCCGTCTCGCTTGCGGCACAGTCATTCCAGTGCTGGGAGTGGGAAATCAATCATCAATGCGAATCATGCAAGCCCTCCCTGTTAGCACGCTTGGCAGAGAAAATTTTCGAAATGCGGGACATTGCTCTCTACCCGACGATTATTACCCTCATCGCTCTCTTACTCTGCGGCACCGGTAACTTCTGGCTGTTCGGCATCGGTGTTTTCACCATCATTCTCATGTCAGGTGCACACAAGTTTGTCTTCATGTATCAGCGTGAGGACATCACTCAGGAAGAGCACCTTCAGAATTATTAGTTCTGGATTCCGTGACCCATACGGAACTGGTGCAGCATGCTTTTGAGGCGGCCTGTCTGATCCTCACCCGCCACACCCGCGATGATTTTCCGCTCACGACCCGATGCCTTACCGTCGATCACGATCGCCATCGCCAGCACATCTAACACTCGTTGTTTTTCCGACTCACTCAGTTTTTCTAACGATTCACGAAACAGCTCGGGATCATCCGCTTTATCCGTCACCTCTACCCCCGTATGTTCACGCATCCACTCTAACATACGAAGATGATTTGGGTGCAAATCCCGCGATGCGGAAACACAGACACCTACAGCGCGTTGCGAAGCCTCGGCAAGCTCAGCACTAGCGCCCCCGAGCCACTCTGGTAGCCTTTGAGCGACCGCCGACGGCCCAATCGCACGGATCCTAGCCTCACGAAGCACCCAGAAGCACACCAGCGCATTCCACGCCGCTGTGACCGGCACCGCTACGAATTCAAGCCACGCCCGCGCAGCACCACGTAGCAAAATTTTCCTAACCAGCACTTTCGCCAGAGCATTAGTCACTAAGACTTTTCCTTTATAAACCAAAGCACCTAACAACAGCCGCCATTTCGAAGCGCTGCGGAAAGGATCCACATACGGATCACGGTCGGGCGGGTTAGGTAGCTCCATAGCAGCTCGCACCATGATCCCCGCCATTCTGGATCGCCCCTCCCCCTCAGGAAACAACTCCACATCCGACGCCGCAGATATCCGGTGCACCCCTCGCAAGGCATCGAAGTAAAGAAATCCCACTTCAAAGACCGCCGCAAGTAATGAAACACCACCAAACACAAGCCAGTAGTTCCAAAAATCATCCGCATAATGCTTCTCGGCAAACATCGCCGCACATGCCGCCACAATCGCGGACAATGCCCCCGCAAGACCCGCACGGAATACCGTCCAGCGCACGATATTTTTGAGCACAGTTTGCTCCTCCTCCGTCAGCACCCGCTGATCCTCCAGCGTGCCGCCACCCTCAGGGCAAGTCGGCCCGAACTTGCGAAGCACCGCATGGCCCACTTTTTCAAGCGGCCCAGCCTTACTCTCAATGACATTTTCATCAGGCATCGTTTTCACCACGGAAAATACGGAAGGGACTGAAATTCATATTCTTTGAGTTCATCTTTAACCACGAATTGGACAAATCATACGAACCATCAGGATGTGCCGCAAAACATAAATCATTTCCGTGTTTTCTGTGTCTTCCGTGGTTCAAAAAATCAGTTGATAGATAAGCTTTTTTTGCTCATCCCGCATCTTTCGTTGTTCGTAAATCCCTCATATCAATCGTGGTGAACTCATCCGTCATCCAGTCAATGTTAGTGGTCGTAATCAGCTTCTGAGCCTTGTCCGGTAGCGCAGCCATCAGCGCGTTCCGCCGATCCGTATCGAGCTCGCCGAAGATG
>JBGCEU010000101.1:0-38957 GCA_045106535.1 Akkermansiaceae bacterium
TATTTCCTTGCCGTTGATCGAAAAAGTAGCGGTGCCTCTGCCTTGAAGTGAAAACTGCGGGGCCATACGTTCTCCGATTTTTAAAACGCCAGACCACTCGGAGGTGAATTTTCCGGGGGTGAGCATGTCTGAGGCAGCTTCACCTGCGCCGACTGAGATTGCGGGGAGTCGGCTGACACGGAAGTCGGTATTTCCATCCACAGTGATTTTCTGAATCAGTCCAGGCTGAAGTTTGTCGGTCGTTGCGGTTTCGCTCTGAGTCTTGCCTAACACACTGGAATCCTGATGCGGATTCATCTTGTGTACGGTGTTGACGATCTCGCCATTGGCAGCGCTTTGATCGGCGAACTTGAGCTTGTAGGCGATACTCATTTGTTGGGCGGGCTTCATGCTGGGGATGTGCAGGAAGAGGGTCTTTTTATCGGGAAGCAGAGTGCTACATGCTATATCCACTTGGTCATGCACCGGGCGGCTTCTTTTCGATTCTTGCGTATGGGCACGTTTCTCAGCCTCGAGATCCGGGTTGTCGATCGAGAATTCTCCAGAGCCGTATTGCTTGGTGCGCATGTATTTCCATCGCTCCACTTTGAAGTTGAAAATGTCCGCTACGCTTGAGGCATCGAGTTCTTTTTCGAATCGAATGTAGAGTCCTTTATCGGTCGCCTTGAGCTGATCGGGGATTGTCACTGCTTTATTATTATATCGGATACGGTGGAATGCTTGCGGGGTAGGGGCATTGGTCTGCCAGCCACGGTATCCGAGCACATACATCGATCCATCCTGATGGAAACGAGCGCGCATGGCGGAGGACTTGAGATTGACCGGGATGCGCACAACGCCACCCTGCATCATGCCATCGACTTCCTCTTTCAGCACGCGGTAGAGAGAGCTTTTTCCGTAGGAGAGATGGATCAGTTCATGGGGTTTGAGTCCCCATTTTGAGGCCTCTGGAACCCATACCTGACCGCCGCCTGAGTTATCAATACGCATGGGGAAATAGCAGAGCGGCTCATGCATTTTCTGTCCTTTAAGGTGGTGGGCGGCATCCTCGACGCCGAGGAACTTGTCCTTGCCGGTAAAGTAGTTCAGCTTACAGCAGGGCTGCCATGTTCCTTCGTTTTCGCCAGTAGTGATCTCTCCGTTAGGCCCAACGCCGAGCCCACCCGGAGCCCGAAGCCCGGTGGCGAGGATTCCGAGTTTTTTGCCATCTTTGGAAATGCGCATAACCGTGCCGTTGTGTGGCAGTATTTTGTCGAAGCCGCGGCCACCACCAAGAACGGGCGCGCCTTTGGTAACGTAGAAATTTCCTTCTTTGTCGGTCTGAAGTGAGAAAGCGAATTCGTGGAAGTTACTGGTGATGAGAACATCATTATTGAAGCACTCATACCAATCGGCCTCACCGTCGTTGTTCTGATCGTGCAAGCGGGTGATCTGATCCCGACCATGCACGTAGACTTTGTCATCCACAATTTTCAGTCCCAGTGTTTCAAACAGCCCAGTGGCAAAGCGTCTCCAGGTTACCTTTTTCCAGTCGCCTTTCAGCCCTCTAACAATCCAGACGTCGCCATTCCATGTGCTGATGGCAGCGGAGTCACCATCCGAGAAGAGGTCAAAACCACCCGGACGGATGTTTGAGTGCCATGGGTTTTCCACGGGTAGGCCGATTTCATCTACTGCCCAAGTGTCATCACTTGAGCCGAGGCTGGCTTTGGCGGCTATGGACTCTGGGTATACTGCGGAGCCTCCTTTGGTCAGCGGGCTCAGTTCGCGAGGTGCGGGTGTGGCATTCTGCAAAAACAGCTGCGCTTTTTCTAATGATTTTGGCTCAGCCGATACGTAACCAAGCGAAAAGTGGGTGGGCTTTTTACTGGCGGGGATGTGTAGAGCGAGGGTGCCATCTCCAGCATCCTTGAGTGTGGTGTTAGAACCACGGACTGTGACGGCGAGGTGGGTGCTCTGTGTCGGGATTTCCTTAATCGCGGGTGCTTTGTCCCCAAAGACGTCGATTTCTGAAAAGAACGTGTGCTCATTAGTGTTTGGTCGTCCGGTTTTACAAATGAAGAGAAGCTTATGGAATTTGCCGATAGCCTTGCCGTTTTCTGTAAGAATGGCGACGCCGTGTTTACCTCCGAGCATCAGGCTACGTGTGTTATAAGCTGCGATTTTTTTCCAGCCAGATTGGATGATTTTCCCAGCAGCGATTGCGGGGTCGGCGTGTTCATCAGATGTGCCGTAGATTTCGACATCCTGTAGGGTGGGGACTGCCTTGTGCGAGGAGTAAAGATGGATTCGGCTGATTGGTTTTTGAGTTCGTAGGTTCAGCTCTAACCTTCCAGGCTTCTTACCGTTCGCAAAAAAGAAGCTGCGTTTCTTGTCCTCCCTGCCGCGAGCGCCCTCTCCATCATTCAATCGGACAGCTACGCCCTCTTCGTCGCCGCCATCTGCATGCGTCTGATTGTATTCTGGGATCACGCGGAAAAACGTTTGCTTATTCGTTTTGCGATCGACGAGATCTTCAGAGGATGGAGCGCCCATGCGGAGCTTATCCCACTTATCGACAGTGCGATCCATGATGACTGAGGCATGGTTGTCTTTCTTGCGATTCGGGCGGTCTCTGTCCTTTTCTGCTTTCGGCGCAAATGTCGCATTCCGTCCGTTGCTCTGGATGTTGATACTTGACCCCTTGTGGCTCGCAACGAGCAGCGTTCGGTCATGCTCGCAAGGTGCGAGGTCAAACTGCCTGAATGCCGCCGGATTGCCCTTGACCATTGACGCGCTGGGCATTTCCAGGACACGTGAGCCTAGCACAGTGTAATCAAGAATCATCTGTTCGCCGTGGCGGAAGTGACCATTCCAGCGGGCGTGATTTTCGCTAAGATTACCATGACCGGGAAACTCGCGATCATCAGCGAATGAGCCATCTTTATCCGCCCAGCCAGGTTTGGTGGCATTCTGAAAAATATTGCCTGTTTCGTTTGCCATGTAGATCAACTTGCCGTGGGCACCAGTCCATGGCGTTGCTCCCCAGTGCAGACCTCCTTGATAGACACTGCTGTATCTCAAGAGTTCGGTGTCGAATAGGCCAAAAATGTTGTCGTTTTTCGATAGCTCAAGTCGGAGTCCCTTTAGTGCTCCGGTTCGCTTCTTGCCCTGATAGTAATCGCCGAAGGTGTATGCCCATGCGGAGCCGGTATCCATTTTTTGATACCACTTGGTATAGTTCGCCTGTTCGTTTCTGTGGTTGATCCAATCGGCGCGAGTGGCGTGTTCTGCGCTTTGTGAGTAGCTTGAAAAAAGGAATGAAGTCAGGATTAGGATACGTAACATGATTTGTCAGCTTGCTGATTTCCCGCACTACAGCAGAAGGAGAGAAACATTACATCGCAAACTGCGCTTACTTTATGGCGTTTCCAGCTTTTCAAGCGCGTCACTGACCTCGCCCCAGCGTGAGATGGCGTTTTCCAGCTTCTCGGTGATGGCTTGGTAGGCATTGGTCGCTTGCAGCATTTTGTCGCCATCCGATGCCACGTCGGGACTAGACATATGCTCTGTGAGTGTGGTCTGAGCGGCTTCGTATTCAGCGATGTTCCTTTCCAGTTCCTCTAACTCCTTTTGCAGAGGCTTGAGAACGTCATTACGCTTTTTGCGTTCAGCGGCCTCGCGTTTGCGTTGTTCTTTTCGGTTCGTGGAGGACGAAGAAGACGTGGTTTTTTGGACACGATTCGTAGATGCCGCCTTACCTTTTTCCTCGTCAATTTTATCGAGGTAGTAGGAAATATTACCCGCAAACATGCGTGGGGGATGGCCTTGTCGAAACTCAAGAGTCTTGTCAACGATCGGGTCGAGGAACGAGCGGTTGTGCGAAACGATGAGATAGCTGCCGGGATATTCGCGCAGTGCATTCTGGAGGACTTCCTGCGACTGGATGTCGAGGTGGTTGGTAGGTTCGTCGAGGATCAGGAAGTTAGCAGGGCGCAGCAACATGCAGACGAGTGCCACGCGTGATCTCTCACCGCCGGAGAGGATGCCTACTTTTTTAAACACATCATCGCCGCGGAAAAGAAAACATCCTAACAGGTTCCGTGCCAAGGATGCGTTCTCTCGCGATGCAGCACCTTCCGCGCATTCGAGCACCGTGGTGTTAGGGTCTAGCTCGTCGGCGTGGTTTTGGGAGAAAAACGAAGCTGCCGCTTTGTGGCCAAATTTATGCGTGCCGCTATCGGGCTCTTCCTGACCGGTGATGAGTCGGCAAAAAGTCGATTTTCCCGCGCCGTTTGGCCCGACAATGGCCATGCGCTCACCACGAGTGATTTCGAAATCGAACCCGTTGAAAATAGTGATGTCTCCGTAGGCTTTGGAGGCGTTTTCCAGTGTGGCGACGCTATGCCCAGATGCAGGAGGGTCAGGAAACCGGAAGCTCATCACGGCATCGTCTTGCTCGATCTCGATCAGCTCGATTTTTTCCAATTGCTTGATGCGGGACTGCACTTGCTTCGCCTTGGTTGCCTTGGCGCGGAAACGGTCAATGAAGTCCTGGATCTGTTTGATCTCGCGCTGCTGGGCCTTGTATTGTTTGACGAGAATTTCTTTTCTGAGAACTGATTCTTTGGCGTAAAATGAGTAGTTTCCAGCATACTCCTCAGCACGGCCATGATGAAATGCGATAGTGCGTGTGGTCAGCATGTCAAGCAGTGCCAGATCGTGCGAAATGATCAGGATGGCACCAGGGTAATTGACGAGATAGCTCTCCATCCATTTTTGTGAATCGATGTCGAGGTGGTTGGTTGGCTCATCTAACAAGAGAACCTCCGGCTGGGTGAGTAAGAGCTTTGCCAGAGCAATACGCATCTGCCAGCCTCCGGAAAATTCGGAGCAGTCGCGTGTGAAATCAGTGCGTTTAAACCCCAGTCCAGTTAGCACGGATTCCATCTTGGGTTTGATCGTTCCCGGATCAGCTGCGTCGAGCTTCAGTTCAAGATCACCGATCTCGTGTAAAAGTTCAGAGTAGGGGGCTGAGCGGGGATCGAGACCGTGTAGCTTTTCCGATAGGGCATCGATTTCCTGCTGTAGGTCGCGGGTTTCAGCGAATGCTGACTCCACTTCGTCCCAGAGTGTGATTCCTTGAATGTGAATTCCCTCCTGCGGCAGATACCCAACATCGCAGTGCTTGGGTTTGACAATCTTGCCGCCGTTTGGCTCGAGAATTCCGCCGATGCACTTCATCAGGGTGGATTTTCCTGCACCGTTATGGCCTGCGAAAGCGATCCGCTCCTTGGCATGCACGGTGAACGAGAGGTCTTTAAAAATGACTCTCGCACCAAATTCAATATGCAGGTTCTGAATGGCAAGCATCGCGCGGCAGGGTTCTGCCAGAAATCAGATGATTAACAATGGAAATTTCAATGAGCTTGGGTGTTGTCAATCGATGCATGCTGATAAATCATAGCTCTATGGAAAAGGACGTGACTAGCGAGCTGATCGACTTGGCTCTTCATGAAGACATTCGAGACGGAGATGTGACATCACTCTACTTTGTGTCCGAGGATCAAAAGTCCTCTGCTTACATTCACGCCAAGGCGGATGGTGTGCTGGCTGGTATTGAGATTGCGGCGGAGGTTTTTCGCCGTGTGGATAGTAAGATGAAGCTCAAGGTGCTGAAAAGCGACGGTGACTCAGTGAGCTATGGTGATCAAGTGCTGGAGATCGAAGGCACATCAAGATCCATTTTAACCGCTGAGCGGGTGGCGTTGAATTTTCTGCAAAGGCTCTCGGGGATTGCCACCAACACCTCTCGCTACGTCGCACTTGTGGCGGGCACAAAAGCCCAGGTCTTGGACACACGCAAGACCACTCCCGGATGGAGAGCATTGGAAAAAGCTGCCGTGCTAGCCGGCGGTGGCACCAATCATCGTATGGGATTGTATGATCGAGCGATGGTGAAAGACAATCATCTGGCAGCGCAAGATGAACTGGATGAACTCCAAGCAGCCATCGATCAGCTTAAAAAAGACCGTCCAGGTGTCGAGGTGGAGCTGGAAACCGAGACACTCAAGCAGGTCGAGAGCTTCCTCACACTGAGAGGGGTTGATTATATTTTGTTAGATAATATGGATAATGAAACCATGGCTCAGGCGGTGGAAATGCGGGGTGACTCAGGGCCTGCATTGGAGGCGAGCGGTGGTGTGAATCTCGATACAATTGCAGACATCGCCAAAACCGGTGTGGATTTTATTTCCGTGGGAGCTCTGACTCACTCGGCCGTCGCGCTTGATCTTTCTCTCGAGTTTCTGGACAAGGAATCATGATTGATACGTTGCATGATTGGAAAAGCTGAATAGAATAGGGCTTATGATGACAGTAAATGGCGTTTGGCGGGGTGCTCTCGTGGTAATCAGTGCTGCCATGTTTTCTCCTATCATGGCGGAACCTGATGGTGCGTTGCTGGATAAAATGAACGCAGATGATTTTGAGATTCGCAACAAAGCCTACCTAGCTGTTCGTGAGTGGGCTCAGAAAAACCTCGAGTCGTCACCCGAGAAGTTACATAGGGTGTGGAGATCAAGCAAGCAGCCTGAAGTCAGAACGCGTTGCTTCGAGCTGATGAAAGAAATGGCTATCCAGCGAAAGTTTGGCAAGGGCAGGGGATTTATTGGTATTCGTATGCAAGAGACGAGGGTGCAAGATCCAGGGGGCAAAGATTTGCTTGCTGGTGTTCAGGTTTCTCAAGTCATGCCTGAAACACCAGGGGAAAAAGCGGGGCTGAAAATGAATGACATCATTCTGGGCGTCGATAAATTTGACTTTGGAAAGGCACAGGCTCAGCCACAGCAGAGAGGTTTTGGCTTCCAGCTGAACACAGGTGTGCTGACTCGCTTTGGCGATTACATACAGTCCAAGCAGCCGGACGAAACGATCACGCTTCATATCCTGCGTCAGGGAAATAAAATGGATATAAAGGTGAAGCTGATGAAGCGCCCAGCTTCGGCGGATATTGATGCGTTTGGCGGAAGGCAAGTCGACCGAGCGCAGCAGCAAAAAGCATATTTTGATGAATGGCTCAAGTCGATGACCCGCAAGTAATCAGGGATTCCCCGTCTCTACTGACGGGATATCCTGCGCGTCAAAGTGATCGATGATTCTCTTGTAGGCATCTTTTTCAATTAGATCTGCCGTCGCCAGTGACTTTGCGAATTTTTTGGCACGTGCAATTTCAAATTCATTGAGTTTGCTGCTAACCGAAGCTTCTTCTTCAGATGGAGGTGGGCTAATCACAAGGTTCGGAATTAGCTTGTCCACACCTTCTAACAGAGATGCTGGGATTATGTTGGCGATCACGGCCTCTTCACCTGAAGATGGGCCTTCCTTGATAGTAGGTAGTTCGCCTTTTTCTAATAAGATCAGGTTGGTTGGATCTGTAAAAACACCCAGCTTTTTACAGTTGTCATAATTACTCAGGAGAGAGTCCCTGATGAGCTGCTTGGATAAGGGAAGTTCCTCTCTGGTTTCGGTATCCATCAGCTTCTCTGATTCCTCCATGACTTCTTTTAGAATTTCTGTTGGAGTATGCCCCAGTTCGACTGCGAGATGGATCTGGTGCATGGCTTTCAAGAGATTTGAGCGCGCATCCTTTGCATAAAATTGTTCATAAGCGGATGATTCACTCGCGTGTGATGTTAGCTCAATGATAACATCGCGTTTATTTTGGTACTTACGGCATGTCTTGATACCAAACAAGGCGATCGCAATGATGACGACAATGAAGATTCCTTGCTTGATATATTCACTGACTGGTAGATTAGTTTCTGACATGTTTTTGGGTGATGATTAGCTTGGTGGATCGAATCGCTTATGATCCCGGCAATTGTAGAGAGCCTCCTGAAGGGTGATCTGGTTTGATTCTAAGAGATGAGCAAGTGATTCGTCAATGGTATGCATGCCTTCACCTTGGCCAATCTCCATGAGACCCACCATTTGCTCAATTTTGCGCTCACGGATACAGTTACGGAGTCCGTGATTCATTAGCATGACTTCGGATGCTAACACACGACCCTGACCGTCAGACCTGGTGATTAAACGCTGGGATACGATTGCCTGCAAAACACTGGCAAGCTGCGCGACAATCTGTTGCTGCTGATCGTGGGGAAATACATCTACTAATCTATCAACACTCTGCGGGGCATCTACGGTGTGCAAGGTAGCAATGACAAGGTGTCCAGTTTCGGCTGCCGTCAGCGCGATCCGAATCGTCTCGAGATCTCGTAGCTCGGATACAACGATTACATCGGGGTCCTGCCGTAGTGCCTGCCTAAGTGCTCTTGGGAAAGATTTTGTGTCTTTACCAATTTCACGCTGTTTGACGAGGCATGAAAGATGAGGGTAGACGAACTCGATAGGGTCTTCCACGGTAATGATGACTCCTGAGCGTGTTTCTGAGATGCGGCTTACTATGGACGCAAGGGTGGTTGTTTTCCCTGAACCAGTAATACCTGTTAGGAGCACGAGTCCACGCCGTTGTTGGCATATTTGCTCAACCACGGGGTAGTGACCAAGCGTTGCAAGATCTGGGATTTCGGTAGGGATATGCCGGAAAGACGCTTCCACATGCCCGTGGATGTAGTGCGCATTACCACGGAATCTTCCCACGCCATCGACTTCGATCGCAAAGTCGAGTTCCCAGTCGTCTTCCAGCTCGGCACGCTGTGATTCTGTTAGGGTGTCTAAGATGAGCTTTTTGGTCGCATCGTCATCAAGGCAAAATTCTTCAAGCGGCTTGAGTACTCCATCGATTCTTGCAGCCGGAGGGGCTCCGCTGGACAAGTGGAGGTCAGAGCCGCCCATTTCGACAGCTACTCGAAGGTAGTCAGTAATTTTTTTCAGTTCGTCCATAGTGTTGCTTATTTAATCCCCCGGAAAAGACGGTCAAAGTCTTGTGCGTTTGGCGCGGCCTGCCTGCCAGTATTTTCATCTAGATATCCTTGCTGGACAGCTGCCACAAGGTAACGGACATAAGAGCAGTTGGCTGCATTATCATCACGATTGATATGGTCAGAAATCTTTGGTAGCTGGTTATCCCGTATCCAGGCACGAGTAGCGGCTTCGTTCTGAAGGTGCTCAAGTGCCACCATTTGGCCTCCTTGCAGGGTGGGTAACAGTTGCTGGCTGATGATACCTATCAAATGCTGAGATAACAGTGTTAGCAAAGCTTCTCTATTTTGCTGCGGGAATAAGTGGATGATTCGATCGAGGGTATCCGTTACGCCTGAGCTGTGCAAAGTTGTTACGACGAGATGCCCAGTTTCTGCTGCTTGCAGAGCGGTTTTAGCTGTTTCGGAGTCTCGGATTTCTCCCAGAAAAATGATGTCAGGACTCTGCCGCAATGATGCACGAAGCGCAGATTCAAATGATGGAGTATCGGAGTTTAGTTCCCTTTGTGAAAAATAACTATGGTGATTGGAAAACAGATACTCAATAGGGTCTTCAATCGTCACGATGTGACGAGCAAGGTTGTCATTCACCCACTGCAATGCGGAAGCAATGGTGGTGGATTTCCCAGATCCCGTGGAACCTGAGATGATCACGATTCCTGACTTTTGTTGCATCCACGCTTGAAGCAGTTCAGTGGGGAGTCCCAGCGTCGTCATGTCGGGGATTTCATCACTAATTGGGCGGAGCACGGCTGATAGCGTGCCCAGAGATTTGTAGAGGTTGACTCTGAGGCGACGCCCTCCAGGGATTACGTAGCTGGTGTCTTTTTCAAGATCGTGTTCGGGATCCGCCTGACAAAGTTCCCAGAACTCTGCCATCGATATGGATTTCAAAACATCTGCCCCCAGAACTTGGATTTCGCCGTTGATTCTGACGCGCGGCACTTGATCCTCACAGAGAAAAAGATCGGTGGCTCCGCTCGCGAATGAGTCAGCAGCTAGCTGGTCGATAAGATCATGCATAAATTATTGTTCACACTAAAGCGGAGCTGGAATTGTTGGGCAAGCCCGAACCTGACTATTAAGCTGATTGTTTGGCGGGGACATGTGCCGTTATTTTTACTCATGCTGTTATTCTTTTGGATTCCCATTTTCGATGTGGCTGACTAGTGTCTCTCCGATGACCGACGGAGAAGCGGATTCCCATATAGCTCATTGCAGCTCATGTGGATGTAGGATGGATACGTCTGCCCTAGGTCCATACACAAATGTGATTTGTCCGGATTGTGGGCATCACACGCGAGTGAAGTGTGAGCTTGGTCAATATCTGCTCCTAGGTCGCTATGCCGCCGGTGGAATGAGTATGGTCTACTCAGCGCGTGATATTACCCTCGAGCGTGAAGTCGCTATTAAAGTCCTCAACGAGGAATACTCTAAGGATGCGCAGCGGATGAAGCAGTTTGAGCAAGAGGCGCTCATCACAGCAGCGATAAGCCATCCGCATGTTGTTCGTGTTTTCACGGTCGGGAGCCAATATGGTCGCTACTACATTGCCATGGAAAAAGTTTCTGGCGAAAACCTCGAGCAGAAGATTGCCAGAAGCGATGCGCTTAGTGAGGAAGATGTATTGCCGATGGCGGCTGAAATTATCGCTGGGCTCAGAGCGGCGAAGCATGCTGGACTTATTCATCGGGATGTTAAGCCAGGGAATATTTTGTTCGACGCCATGGGCAATGTGAAGATTGTGGACTTCGGCCTGGCGTTGGTCACTCAGGGTGGGAAGGCTAAGGCAGAGGAGATATGGGCGACACCCTACTATGTTCCTCCAGAAGCTCTGGACGGGCGTGAGGAAGATTTTAGAAGTGATATTTATGCTCTTGGTGCCACGCTATATCATGCTCTCTCGGGGCGTCCTCCATTGAGGGATAAAGTGAAAACCACCAAGGCTGTTAGGAAGGCAAAAGAAGACGTTCTTCCCTTGGCTCAAGTTGCCCCATGGTTGAAGCCGGAAACTTGCTACATGGTGGATAAGGCAATGGCACTAGCTCCCGGAAATCGTTTTTCATCATACGTTGAGATGGAAGAAGCATGGCAGGCAGCTTATCAGGCAACGCAAAGGCAGGGTGCCTCTGAGCCAATTCATAGTCGTGATCGTGCCGAGCGACGCGCGAAAAAATCAGGTATGGCAGGGATCATAATTGCTAGTGCCGTGGCGCTGTTGTTGGTGGGCTCGGCTATTGCGATTTTCATCAGTAAAAATAAGGATGACCCATCTACAGTGAATGGTGATTCTGCATCCGACTCCACTTTCTCGCCCTCTGATGATGCATATGACCCCGCAGTGGCTGAGAGAATAGCTAGGATGGTGAAAAAATCCCACAATCGTCTGGGAGAGCAAGAGTATGATCAAGCTCGCGATATTTTTTTCCAAATGATGAGTGATCCTAAAGTTCGCGAGCCTGCTGCCTCATGGGCGGGAATCGAGGCGGTCATAGCGACGTGGCTGGAAGGAAATACTGGAGATGCCACCAGAACGATCTACAAAGTCCTCCAGCATATGTCTGAGCGTAACATCTCTGAAACGGAGAAAGTTGCCCAGCTTGGTAAGCAATTGGCAAGTCCAGCTATTATTACGGATGTGGACGCAGGTCAGAATAGCATAGGGGTAGTGCAGCTGATGGCTGTAGCACTTAAAAATTGGGAAATGGGTGCTTGGGACGCCGCTGTAATTGATTTTGAAAAAGTCATAAAGCATCCCCTCCCTCAGCGCAGTCCGCTGCGTGTCTACCGTCAGATTGCAGAGCGCTATTTGGCGGACTATCGCTTACTGCAGCCATATGAAGACATGCAGATGCCTGGAGATGTGAGTGGCTCACAACATGCGCTCGCTGATTTACAGAAGCGTCTGCAATCGTTAAAAACGCGGGGACGCGCGCGTTTTTATGTGCGCACATGGCAGCTGAGGTTACATCGCCACATGAAAGCTTTAAGAAACGACGCGGTAGCAAAGGGTGATGCATCTAGCAAAGCTCCGAGATACTCTGATGTGATCCCAAAATTTCATCAGCTGCTTGAACAGGCGAAGTATGCCGAGGCGTCGGATCTTCTTCAGGATGTCAGGATGGAAAAATATGAGGAGGAGGTTTGTGACTCTTGGATATATTTAGCCGACTCAGCCAGTGCCTTTCTTGGTACACTGGAACAAGTTATTCCTGATTCTGGAGTCAATATGATTCTTGAGGATCGTGGTGGTAAAAAATACCAACGCATTGTCAGTGCCAAGCCTGGTGGGCTAAACCTCAAGGCTACAGATGGCGAAGTGTTCGTGCCATGGGGTAAGATAAAACCCGAAAGTGTCTTATCGATTCATCAAAAAGCTTTTAAGCAAACTCTGAGTACACTTGAAGGCCAGCTGAGGACTGAACAGGCCATCTGTTATGCTTGGCTAACAGGAATGAAAGAAAAAGCAAAAATCGCTGCACAGAAGCTATCACCCGAGAACCGGGCTTTCAGAAAGCGCTGGGAAAGCACGATGCGTGCGCAACACGTCAGCCCCTAGCCAATGCTCTTACAGTTGGAGTTATAGTAGAGATTTTAAGGGCTTTCTGAACTGTTATCTTCTATGAAGCTTCCCGTAATCAAGCTGATAAAACGTTTACCACGATCACTTAGAGAGGCACGGTAGCCGGTTCCATTGACAAATCCCTTCGTGTGATAGCTGTGCTTGGATTTACACTTTCTAACTGAAGTGATGCGTGGTGCAGAAACGGTGCGCTGGCTGGGAAGTATCGCTATAGGAAATGAGGAGGCTGTGAATGAAATCTCCCATGAGGGTGACTTGTTTTTTTCAGATCCCGCTGCAAGCCATGGGTAGCGTTTCAATAGCCCGAGTTGCTTCGTGCCAGTGGTGCGCGGTATTGTTACTTTGTAATAGACCGGTTGGGTTCTAACAAATTGAGGTAGTGTGAGTGATGGGTTACGTTTTTGAGCGATGTAGTATCCGGCGATGTCAAGTCCCGCCATATTCATTCCGTTATGGACGCCGTGGTAGTTTTTACCGCCGAGATATTTGCTATGCCACTGAGCAAACTGCTCGCTGAGTAAAAGGTTGAGTTCGAGGTGAAGGTGCGAACGTTCCCGATTGAGGCCAGCACCTGTGTATCCCATCACCCCTATGGATTCACCCTGTTCGATTTTTTGTCCTGCTTTCACCGATACTGCGGAGAGGTGGGCATAAAGACTGTAGATCGGGCCGCAGTCCCAAAGATGCTCGATAACGACATATTTACCGTAGTTACTGCGCGAAGAAGTGGAGTTTGCGTAGGCTACGGTGCCTGAGGCAATCGCCTTGATTTTGTCGAGTGGCTTGTTGGCGCGGTCACGCTCTAGAGGTTTGATATCGATTCCCTCATGGAATCTTGTGCCGATCACGCCGTCCTCCGTGCGCTTGATATTTCTTACAAACCCGTATTTTCCCGCAGTCCATGGTCTGGACTTCTTGCCTTCGAAACTCCTGTAAACATACATGTAGAATTTCTCACCCTCACCACTGAATAAGTGCTTATTATCAGTGGGTAATATGGTTTTGTGCTGATTTCCCGTCGTTGACGTCTGCGCGGTTACCAAATTTCCGGCGCAGGTTACGGCGGATATGATCAGCGTACGGAAAACTGCTAACATCTCAAATGTAGGTGGAGTAAGTGACAACGTTTATTTTTTCTTCCGTTGTTTTTTCTTAGCCTCTTTGGCTCTGGTTTTCCACTGCGCCTTGTTCTCACCAATTCTGGGTGCAAGGATATCGTATTTTCTGATCTCTGGCAGAGTGACACCGCTCCATATGACAAGCATGCCGTCGCTCACTGGCTTATCGATCCGTACTACGCCCATCGGCTGTCCATTCAGTAGTGCAAGCAAGAGTTTGCCACGATTGTTTGATGTGACGGCCTGTAGTCTAGCTGCGGATTGTTTGTTGACCTTAAATACCAGCCCATAGGTGCTTTTGTCATCGGCTGGAAATGGGCTGAACGAATCGATGTCTTTAGTGCTCACCTCGGGAATCTTGCGGAAGTATTTGTCACCGACCAGTGTTCTGACTTTCCGAGCGAATTTGGGTGCTTCTGCCGCTGTTCCCTCTATGTGAAAGGTGATTGAAGCTGGTGGAGTCTTTTTGCCGCTCGCAGATACCAGTCCTGGTGTCAGTAGCGCAACGAGAACGATCAAGTATTTCATACAGGCAATCTGACCTTATCTGAGTCCCCTATAAAGCAAAAAATCCCACGGGCAACACACCCGTGAGATTTAAAACAATGAATTGATACTGAAGTTTAGCGGCGGCGTCTGAGAATCAGAAGACCTGCACCAAGGCCACCGAGAAGGGCGCTGCTTGGCTCGGGTACTGCGGTCCAGCTGACGGCTGCAAGTCCTGCACCGTTGCTGCCTGGATTACCGATCATGTCGATTTGAAACTTCTGCGGGTTGTCGCCGATGTTTGTTACGTTGACTTGGTCGAACCCTGGGTTGACGCCAGTTACATCGAAGTCGACGTTAAGAGCTTTTGGCCCGAGGAATGTAACACGGATGCGCTCGCCGGGATCCATCTCAAGAGAGTTTTTGATAGTTCCAGAATCGTTTGCATGAATTTGACCTACCTGAACTTCGTCAGGGGAGGGAACTTCAAACAGAACGAGACCGTAACCCGTTACGTTGATTGCTTGCGGGGTGGTAGAGGTGATCGATGTTCCACTTGGAAGTGCAAGTGCATTGAAATCGATCGTGAATGCCTGCGAAACAGCAGTAGCTGCCAGCGACGTTGCCGCGATAAGGAGTGCTTTAATTTTCATGTTTGGAGGGTGGGTTGGTTTGGTTTAGTGCGATTGATTATTCGAAAATATTTACGAAATCATCGTCGACATGCGAATTATTACAAAAAACACATCTTTCGCAAGATAAATTTTACCCTTAAGGTCAATAAACCTTAATTATTATAAAAATTGTCATTTAAGAAATCCTAAGCAAAACTGTTCTAACTATTGCTGTTAGTGGATTTGTGTGGCCTTAAGAATAAAAAATGGGCAATTGTGCAGCCACGGTCGGCGAGAGAATTTTTTTCTGACAAATGCTATTTTCATCTATCCAGAATCCAGAAAATGACAATTTCGAGGTCAAATCACTGACATTGGCGGTACTTGCTGATGCTTCTTGTGAGTTGATTCGCCTCCTGACTAGTCCTTAACTGGCCCGACTGTTCCTCCATTGATGAAATTAGCTTTCGAGAGGCTCTGATGTCTGTCCGTTTTACCATGACTTATATTGTCAGCCCAGTGGCCGATGCGGTTGACCCATGGTTGGCTATTCCAGCTCACGTGCGCCACAGAAGGGTATAGCCATTTCAGGTTTGGATCGTCATCACTGCAGATCAGAGAGATGTCCTCTGGGGTTTTGTATCCACTTTGCATAAGAAGCTGAGACACGGCAAAAAAGAATACGGGTTCACTGACGATCATCGCCGTGGGTGGTGTGACCCGAATCAGTTCCGCGATGCACCGATGCAGGCCATCAATGGATTCTTCCCAGACGGGTAAGTTGAATCGACTCGTTTCAATGTCATGCTTTTCGAGCTCTTCAAGAAATGCACGTTCGGTCGATCCCGGTCTGGGCAGAATTCTTGAAGGCCGGGCGACCAGCGTGATGCGTTTGTGCCCTAGCTCAATCAGCTTTTTGGTGGCCTCTCTAGTAGCCGCAGGCTGATCCGGACCAATGCCGGCGATGGGAAGACCTCCACGTCGACCAAAGAGGGCGAAGGTTGGGCATTCTTGCGTGGCAAACCATTCTAGAATTTCACGTGATCCAGCATCGACTACCCAGGCGTCCGCTTCAGTTTCCTTCACCAGTCGTTTTACCCGATCAATGTTTAGGTGAAGATCGGTCAGGGATTTGTCGGTGAAAAATGCTGCGTGCCCAGCGCTCTCTAGTTTGTGATGGATTTGATAGAGAAAGGTTTGTCTGTCGCTGGCGGGGTCGAATTCAAGTATCGCCACACGCAGAGCGGATTTTCTTGAGGTTTCTTGTTCCGCGATCATGCGCTTCTTGCGGCGACCTTGGGAAATCAACAAACCTTCCTGTTCAAGCAACCGCATCGCACCTTCTGCAGTCTTGGCGTTGATTCCTAGATCCTTCGCTAGCTTGGCGCTGCCCGGCATTGTACCCTTCCAGCGACCTTGATTCAGCGCTCTCTTTATATGGGTCGCAACTTGTTCTGCACCGGAGTGAATACGGAAATATTCCATGTATGAAAATCTATACCCTTTTGAGGTGTAGTTTGAAGTGTGAAATAAATTATTATGTTTTTGACATAATTACCTGCAAACAACTAATCTGAAGACGTCTAGATAAACAAACCTACTATCATGAAACACATATTCAAACCTTTAGCCTTTGGCTTAATCGTCACCACATCATCTGCTTCTGCTGCACTCGTCAGCGTCACAACTGATGCTAGCACAGGTGGAAATGCCGCTACTGAGACCGCTAACCGAACTACCAACTCAGGTAACCTTACAGGGCCCGCCGGTGATGCTCCCGGGAGCACTTGGAACATCATCTCTGGTTTCAGTGGAACTGGCTTACTTGACTCCACGGGTGCCTCCACAGGTATTGGTTATACCACAACTTTCTCTGAGCGACGTGCCATTAGTATTACAGCTCCAGATCTTGAACTCGCACGCATCTACATGCAGGACTTCGGAAAGGGAGGCTCCAATACCATCACCATCAACGGTCTAGATATTGGTGGAACTTATGACCTGTGGCTAGTGAGTGTCTCAAACTCCGGGGCTGGCACGGAGTATTATAGAGGTGATTTTATTACTAGTAATACGACTAGCTCCCCCAGCACCCAAAGTATTATTTCTTCCCCCCGCAATATCAGCACATTCGTGGCAGGCCAAAACTTTGTCTTGTTTGACGATATTGTGGCGGATATCAATGGCGAGATCACCATTACGGCCGATGCGGCAGACCTAACTGGATCTTCTGGTGACGAATTCAGGTTCGGGTTGAATGGCTTCCAGATCGAACAGGTTCCGGAGCCTTCCACAACTGCCCTTCTCGGACTCGGTGGACTTGCTCTGATCCTGCGCCGCAGGAAATAAGCTAACAGCGCTTTCTTATTATTTCAGCCGAGAGGATTTTATATCCTCTCGGTTTTTTACGTACACAGCTATGTGCATTTACGCAAGTTTACCATCATCAGGTGTAGTCGGAGTATTCTTCGCTTCCTCTTTTTCAAGCTGTCGGTTGTTCGATTTGATCGCCTCGGCAGCGACCAATATCGCGGTTCCTAGTAGGTGATCCTCTGTCACGGTCGTCGGTACCTGTGCCGCAGGATGTGTCAGCCCCATGAGGAGTTGGCCGTAGCTTGGTACGCCTGCAACGTGCTCGAGAAGTTTTAATGCAATATGGCCAGCATCGAGGTTTGGGAAAACCAAGACATCAGCCGGATCAAGATTTGTTCGGTTGGGTAGCTTGACCTCTGCGGCGGCGGCATCAAGAGCGACATCGGCTTGGATCTCTCCGTCGATTTGCATTTCCAGCATCGCTTTGGTTTTGTTAATACGTGCAAGCTCGGTAGCTGCGGCTATTTTTTTCGACTCCTTCGTGCCCGCGCTTCCCTTAGTGGAATGGCTGAGCATAGCTACTCTTGGAGGGCGGCCAAGTAGGCGCGAGGCGAGCTTTCCTGTTTCCAACGCAATAGATGCAAGCTCCTCGATGTCCGGCTTTGGGATCACCCCGCAATCAGCCATCAGTAAAACCCCGTCTTTGCCAAAGTTTTTAAGGTCGGGCGCAATCAATACAGAGACACCAAATATTTTTTTAACGCTAGATAGTGGTTTGATCATCGATAGAGCAGCCCGGAAGACGCTCACTGCGGTGGATGCATTACCGGCAACCATGCCGTCGGCGTGACCGTACTGCACCATCATCGCCGCAAAGTTGTGCGGTCTCGTGATGATTTCGTTCGGATCGACGATTTTCTTTTTCCGGTAGCGAGACATCTTAGCCAGGCGACTAACAAAAAGCTCAAGTTCGCAGGACTTCGCGGGCTCGATGATGCTGACAAAGGTCATGTCCACGCCATTCTCATGAGCCATCTGCTCGATACGCTGCTTGTTTCCCAGTAAAATAGGCACACCTATCTCCATGGTGACCATTCGTGCGGCAGTATGTAGAACTCTGATGTCCTCACCATCTGGGAACACAATACGTTTCGGGTGCCTTTTTAAGGTTTGACAGAGCTCCCCCATAACTGGGTGGGCTTGTATTGAGGAAATGTTAGGTGGCATGGAAATTGGATAAAGAATTCTGTCCGCAACATAGGTTCGCGCAGACTCGCCGCAAGGTCGAAGTAAGTCTTCGTTAAAAAACATCACATTCCGGAAAACTGGATGCTTTTTTCAGCATTGAAAACATGCTAGAATGACAAAGTGAATCAACCTCCCATGCCACCCCAACCTCCTGCTGGTATCCCGCAGGCGGAGCCCAATGTTTTTGATCAGGATCAGAGCCATCTGAAGACGCTGTCCATTTGTTACTACGTGATGGCTGGCTTGTCGTTAGTCACTGGGCTTTTTTGCTCAATCTACGTCATCATGGGCGGCGCGATGATGTCTGGTGCCATGACGCCAAGTGGCGGTGCGCGCCATGATGCTGAAGCGATGCAGATGATGGGTGGTATGTTCTTGGTGATTGGTGTGATTTGTATGCTGATGATTCTGGCTATGGCGGTGTTTAATTTTTTGGTCGCACGCCGTATCGTTGAACGGAGATCGCGCATGCTCTGCATGATCGTAGCCGGAATCAACTGCCTGAACATGCCGATGGGTACTGTGCTCGGTGTGTTTACCTTCATCGTGCTTTGTCGTCCGCAGGTGGCTGCTAGCTTTGATCAGCAGAGTCGCTAAATTTTTTTACTTTAGATTTCCTAAATATTGCCCTATCATTCGGTTCAGAGCATGGCACGAAATCGTAAAAATACTCGACGAGGAAAGGCTTCCAACGGCGGTGGCTTCAATCGGATGCGCGCACGCACTGAGAAGATGAAAACTGGGGTGCGATTGGCATTTTGTGGTCTTGCGCTCACTGCATGCAGTGCATTTCTTGTGGCTGCTTTGAAGCCGTATCGGGATCTTGGTGATATGCGTAAAGATCTGTCGGATGTGGTGGATCAGGAGACAGCAGTCATTGAAAGAAAAGACGCCAAGGAGCGAGAGCTTCATGCGATCGAGACTGATCCTTCGTACTTGGAAATCATTGCTCGTGACCGATTGAATTACTACAAGCCGGGTGAGCATGTGTTTCGGATTAAACGCTGAGAGTTTCACGGCTTGGTATTTTCAAGCTTTAGGTTAGTATCATGCCCATGAAGCCAGGCGGAACAGAAGGTGGGACGAGCTCTTTTTTGATGGGTGGTGGTCTGGTGCTCATGGCACTGGGTATGTATTTATTCCTTGATTCGGTCAGGGTGACTTCTGGGCAGTATGGCTGGATGTCGGGAATGATCGGTCGTGGTCGGCAGGGAATGGAAACCACCTCGATGGGTATTGTTTTTGTTCCGTTTCTGATCGGCGTGGGGGTGTTGTTCTTTGATGCGGCTAAAAAGTGGGCTTGGTGGCTCGCTGGCCTAGGTTTGGTGGTAATAACTATCGAAATACTCAGCAGGATCCGGTTTTTGCTGGATATGAAGACGACTCATTTGCTGATGATCCTCGTTATGGTTGCCGCAGGGGCGGGAATGGCGTTACGCGCATTTGCCGCTGGCAGGAATAAGTCATCCTAGAACGGATTTGTTGCATTTTTGATGCCTGTATCGATTAGATTGACGCTTGCACTTGAGATTGCGCGGTCTAGTGTTTGCTCCGCTACATCATTCGGTGTGACCTGAATTTTTTACTTACCCCACTTTTTTCTTATGCCCTTATCGTTCCGATTTCACCTATCCATTCACCCTGTCGTGATTTGTGTAGGTTTGACGATGCTCACATCGCTTACTGCATCTGCCGACAAAACACCTGAAATACTAGCGAAGTTTTTAATCAAGGATAAGGCGGTTCCGGGTGATGTGGGAGCCATCGTGCCACCGGAGGCTATCAATAAGTATATCACCAAGGTTCAGGATGCTGCGAAAGCTGATCCCGAGTGGCACAAAGAGTATGCGAAGAACGCTAAACCTGGTATTCCGCTTCCGTGGCATGAAAAAATCGGGCTGAGCAAGGAGGAATACACTGATTATCTGAAGCAGTGGGATAAACGAGAATTCAAGACTGTGCAGCAGGTTCTGATCCGTCTCGAAGAGCCCAAGCCCGGAGAATGGATGATCCGCGTCAGTGGCGTGGGTATGCCTGTCTCGCTATTGCGATATGATCCCAAGAAAGATATTTTTAAGTCCCCCAATGGCGAACTCGTTCGTATTGATGATATTGATGCCGAGGAGCGAAGCATCCTAGGCGCATGGGCAGGCCATGAGTGGCGCTATGAGAAAAAGACGGAGTTTATTTCTACTAAGGAGAACTTAGCTCTCGGTAAATACAAAGACGGGAAACACTGCCTATTGATCTATCGTTTGCAGGAGAGCACTTCCGGGCTGAAGCTCGCGGACAAGAGTCTGGTGATTCGTTTCACGCCGCCAAAAAAGAAGTAAACGATGGCCAGCGAGGCCGATAGTCGAGATGCTGAACCGACCGATGAAGTAGGTCAGCCGAAGTCATCGATATTGCGGCGTCTGTTCCGCATGGTCTGCTGGAGTGGCCTATTGATGCTCTTACTCTACGGGCTATCTAACCTCTGGCTCTGGAGTTCATGGGGGACGGCCACTGCTGAAGCCCAACTAAAGAAACGCACCGGTCAGGATTGGGAAATCAACTGCATGTCATGGTCTCCGTGGAATGGGGTCACGCTTTACGATGTTAGGATGCTGCAGCCGGAAGAACTGAGAGAGCAACTTAATAACCCAGTGATGGTGGTCGAAAAGCTGACAGTTCGACCTTATTGGACGCAGCTTGCAAAAGGCCGCTTGCACCCCAAGCGTGTCGAGATTGATTCGCCAGAACTCACGGTTAGTATTGAAATGATAGCGGCCATCGCATCTCGCACGGTAGCGCCAAAGCAACAAGCCCGAGCGCAAACACCTACTCCAAAACCGCCTGAAAAAACAGAGCCTAAGCCAGCAGATGACAAGAGGGTGCCAGAAAAACCAGAGAAAAAAACGGCGCCTCCGGTAAGGCCGCAGGATACTCCTCCAAAAAAGCGAATCCTTCCGGGTTTACCAGTTCAAATTGAGATTGCTAACGCGCGCTGCAAGCTTGTCTCAGTTTCCAAGAATCTTGAGATTCTCACTGTGGATGGACTGGATTACAGCCACTCCCTACTGGGTGAAGATGCTTGGGGGGGAATTCAGATTCGTCGTTTACAGTTCCTCGGTATGTATGAATTTTCGGATCTCAGTCATAAGATCGAATGGAAGCGGCCATACCTAGAAATACAAAACGATGCGCTGGAGTTTGGCGGAGTAGAGACGCGTGTGATTGCGCAGTTAGGTCTTGCTAAAAGTCGCATTGGCCGACTTCCGTTTCTTATCGATTTTACAATCGACCGCCAAAAAATTGAATCTGCTTCATGGTTAGAAAAAATAGCAATGGTGGTGAGCGCGGATTCTCTACTCACGCGCTTTCGGATCAATGGCCTGCTGCATAAGCCAGATACATGGAGGGCTGATGGTTTACTAACAGCCGATAAGATTTCGATCAAGGAGAGCCATGGGAATCACGATGTAGCTTTTGATAAGGTGAATGTGCCAGTCATCCTCAGGCAGGGGGTGTTGCGATGGGCTGATGTTAGGTTTATTAGTGAAGATATTTCTATCATGGGCAATGGAGCCGTTTCCCTTCGCGATGGACATCTTTCGGTGACGCGTATTGTAGCATCCCCGATGGCTGCTGCGATGCTGACACGTGGCATTCGAGGCTCACACCTTATCGATGCTCGTTCTCGGTGGTGGTATGATCTGGATACGCCAGATCGCAAAATGCGTGACCTTGTGGTGTCGGGACCCTTGCTGGAACCTCAGATTGATGCTGGGGCAAAATACGCTTCTATTCCACTAGCGAAGATGCTGGTTATCCTCTACGATTTTGTCCGAGAGGAAATAATGGAAGCAGGCCAAACGATGAAGACCTTGCCAGCACGGAGACAGCTTAATGGAGCCGAACCAGAATCATGAGAATTATTAGTGGGACGGCAGGTAGGCGAAACATTGGCGTGCCAAAATCAGTCACACGTCCAAGCACGGACAGACTACGTGAGGCGCTGTTCTCAATCCTTGCGGATAGATTGGTGGGTGCCAAGGTGTTGGATCTTTTTGCTGGCTCTGGTGCGCTTGGCCTGGAGGCTCTGAGTCGTGGTGCTGCCTCCGCCGTTATGGTTGATGATAGCGCAGAGGCACAAAAGGTGATTCAAAAAAACTTGGATACCCTCAAGCTGAAGAATGGCCGCGTAGTCAGGGCAGACGTGTTCCGTTTTCTCGATCGAGATCAGGGTCGATATGACCTTGTTTTTACGGATCCCCCTTATTTTAAACAGTCCAATGACAGGGATTTTGTGGGCGAATTGCTAACGCATGAAAAACTGGGTGATCTCATGTCCGAGGAAGCATTGCTAATCATGGAGGATTCATTAATTAACCAGCGCGATCATGTCATTGGCTGGAATTTAATTGATCAGCGGCAATACGGAGGCTGTGGAATTCTGTTTTACCAGCGCGCAGCGATCACCTAGAATCCTATCCGATGTCACGCCCTCTGGTTCTCCTCATCTACAACATCGCTTTGCCGTTGTTCTTTGTCTTCGCATTTCCTGCGTGGCTCGTAAAGATGTGGAAGCGTGGTGGTTATGGGACAGGACTATTGGAGAGGTTTGCCCTATTCAAGTGCTCTAGTGCAGATGAGCCCAAGGACGTTATCTACGTTCATGCGGTCAGCGTGGGGGAGGTTCTTATAGGACTTAAGCTCATTGCTGCCATGCTCGAGAAGGACGAGGCACAGCGAATTGTAATTGCTGCCACCACCTCTACTGGACATGCGGTGGCTAGGGAAAAGTCACCGAAGAGCGTGCGTGTCATTTATAGCCCTCTCGACTTCAACTTTATCGTACGCGCCGTGTTTCGCCGGTTTTCGCCGCAGCAGATCGTGCTTATCGAATCGGAGGCATGGCCGAACTTGCTGCGGATAGCTCAGAAAAAAAATGTCCCTGTGGCTATTGTCAACGCTCGTCTCTCTGCAAGATCCGAAGCGCGCTTTAGGAAATTTAATTTCCTGATCAAGCCAGTCATTAATATGGTTTCCAATATTGGCGTGCAGAACCAGGCTGACAAAGATCGCTTTTCTGGGGTTGGGGTTGAAGCAAAGAAATTGCATGTCACAGGAAGCATCAAGTTTGATCCGTCAGGTGGTCAAATTCCACAAAAGCGAGATGAATTTCATGATGTGTTAGATGATTTTGGAAATGAGCATGGTGCTGGTCGCCCAGTATTGCTGCTTGCCAGTACGCATCAAGGTGAAGAGAAAATTCTTGCGGAAGCTGTCAAGAAATCTGGAGCTGACGTGATTCTTGTCATAGTGCCAAGGCACGCCGAACGCAGGATGGAAGTCATCGCGGATCTGAAGCTTGTGGGATACGAACCGTTAATGAAAACTCAATACATATCTAAACTGCAGCATGAAAATGCATGCCTCGTCGCCGATACCACTGGGGAGCTGCGTGACTGGACGGCGCATGCTGATTTTGTGGTGATCGGGAAAAGTTGGCTTGGGGAAGGTGGACAGAATCCTGCTGAGGCAATTGCCGCTGAGGTTCCCGTGATCTGTGGGCCAAATATGGGGAATTTTCAACCTCTGGTTAGCCAGCTCTGTGAACGCGATGCCATCTTTATGCCAGGCAGCAGTGAAGCGCTGATTGAGTTGCTGCCTAGTCTAGTTTCGGGTGAGGTGGATTTAATCACGATGTCATCTCACGCTAAAGATGTGCTGAATAGTCACCAATACGCGATAGAAAAAACACTCGAACTTCTTGAAGTGAATGCTTCCGTTAGGTAGAGGAACCGTGTAAAAGAATACTTCATCATGAGTAAAAAGGAATCACCCTCTTCCTCTGGGTCATCGAAAGATGATCAGGCACCCGACTTGAGTGCATTAGATTTTGGCCCTGCATGGGCTAAAAAAGACAGTGGAAATAAGTCGAAAAACCAACCTGCCAAAAAGCCGCAGCAAGCGCCAAAACATGCTCCGAAAGGTAAGGGGGGTGGAAGGAAGTTTGAACCACGCAGAAATGGTGGTCAACGTGGAGACAATCCGCGCAGGGGTCGGAAGCCCGATCATCGTGACCGCAGAGATCATAAGCCGCCGACTCCACCCGCAGAGGGAGTCGCTGCCAGAATTATGCCGATTGAGGAAGGCATGGATAACATGGCGAAAGAAATTTCTGCCGCAGGCCGCACGCATTCAGTATTTGATCTTGCGTGGCTGGTGCTAGGGGGAATGGATCGCTTTCATGTTATTTTTGAAAGTGAGGAAAACCCATTGTATCAGAGCAAAAAAGACCATTCGGTTTGGCTCACGAAAAATGAGTGCTTACGCCATTTCTGGTCATCACGTGATGTAGAAAACTTTTACGAGGAAGAGATCACCGAGGGCGAAAGTCCGTCAGGTAATTTTCAATCGGTTGCAAAATGTGGGCTGAGTGGAAAACTAATCGGTCCCCCGAATCATCATTCATACCAGCAGACCTTGCAAGATCTTCATCGTGAGAGATACGGCAACATGTCGCTAGATCGATATAAAAGTAAAATCGTCATGGAGCACGGCGAGGATGCTGTAGAGAAGTGGATTGAGCAGGAAAAAAAACAATCTGTCTGGCGTCCGAAATCAAAAGTAGCTTCGGAGCCTGAGAAAACAGAGGAAACCACTGATGATCAAGCTGCACCTGAGTCAGCCCCAGCAGATGAGGTTATAGATGACACCGCAGCAGGTGAAGTAACAGATGCAGCTCCTGATAGCCTATCAGATGGGAAATCTGATCAAGTCGAAGTCACTCAACCAGAGAAGCCAATTATTGATGATGCAGTCCCAGTTTTCAAGTCGCGCCGTGAGGTAGAGCAGCATTTCCTGACAAGCGGTTTTGATGAGGCTTTTACAACGAGTAAGACGATTTCTGTGTTAGCGAATGTGCCGCCTAAAATGATTAGTCCTGGACTGACGGCTACACTCCGGCATGTGGTCGCGGAGGAAAAAAGATACCCCGGAAAACTTGCCTCTTTTCTATGTCGTCAGATGAGCGGTAGGCACCTTGCAGTATTCAAGTGGAAAAAGCGACTTCACTGTGGCCCCGCTCGTCCCAAGCATGTGCCTAGTGACATGGTAATGGCAGACCGTCCCTCGAAACTCTTTCACTGGGTGCTCGACCACCCATCTGGAAAACTCGACAAGATGTGGAAAGATTGCCTGCCCGCTGAAGTGGATGATGAAACACGCCACGCTTGGTATCACGATCTGCACTGGCTGATAAACGAGGGCCTTGTCCTACTGTTTTCTGACGGAACACTCCACGCGGCCAAGGAGCAACAACAAGCAGCTCCAAAGAAATCTCAGGCAAAGAAAAAGGAAAAACCCTCCGAGGAAAAGGCAGGGGAATCGACAGCTGATAAACCTGAATCCAAGGAATCATAGATCACTGTGGCCGAGGCGCTAGAGAAAAGTAAGCGATATCCCGCCCGCATGTTCAATCGTGCGACGGTTGTATGTCCGTCATGTATGCAGCGTTTTCGTGAGGTGTCCGATGCCTGCCAGCGTTGTGGTTTTGATGCCTATCGTGTCGTTCAGCAGTTTAATTTCACGGCACCTGTACTAGAGCAGGTTATCGATAATGCAGGTGTGATTTCTTCCAGTTGGCGCTCAGAATTAGACTCAGCATTCGCAAAATTAAGACGTCGTTTTCCACAAGTTGGGTTCCATATCTGTACTGTGGAACTTGATGATCCCATTAAGCTTCCTGAGTTTGGTTTTTGGATGATGAATGCTTGTCGGCTGGAACCTCATCAGCAGGAGTCCGATCGTGCTTGGAGTATGTTGGTTTTGGTCGATGTGAAACGTGGCTTGGTCTCGTTGACTCCCGGCTATGCTCTCGAGGCTTTTATTGAAGACAGTGCTTGGGAAGATTCTTTGCGACAGATATCGCTAACTCTTGCGGAAGGGGACTACCGGAAAGGTTTGTTAGGTTTTTTAACTCATGCTGAACGACTACTCTTGGCAGCGGGGAAAGAAGCCATAAGAAAGGAGAAAAAGTCGTGAGTGCTCTATCGCGTATCTTTTTGCCTGCCTTGATCATGTTTTGGTGCACCTTGTTTGCTCAAACAGATGAAGAGGCTTCCGATGTTTCCATGATACCTGCCCGACCAGCTGGGCATGTGCTTGATCAAGCGCGGTGGTTTACTCCGGAGGAAAGAGAGCAAGCTCGGAATGAGCTCAGCCAGCGCCTGTCTGAAAATGATATCGATATCTATCTAGTAACACTTGATAAATTGCCACCTCAAGGAGCGGAGTCTTTTACCAGAGCACTGGGCGAGTCTTGGTCCAGATCACCGATTTGGTGTATCGTGTTTCAAGTGCCCGGTGACCCGGCTGGTTTTCATGTAGAAGCTGGTGGAGTGGACATGGATCTTAAGCAAATTGACCAAACACTCAAAGAGGCCGTTCGTAGGGCAAGGCGCGAAAACACTGAAAAAGAACGTGTTGTAGCGGCTTGGCGTGAGTGCTCTGAGGGTTTGCGCTTCATTTACGGAGCCCGTATGCGGACAAATGAGAGACGTGTTGATGCTACCAAGAACTATTTTGCTGATCTCGAGAAAAAGCGTATCCGGAAACGAATCTACATCGCAGCAGGAGTAACTGGTTTTCTGTTATCGGTTGCCATGTTATGGTTCATTATCCATCGCACAAAATCCAGACGTGCCGTATTTACCTTTCCGGAAACATCATGGCGCACCCGCTTTCAGGGACCGCATAGCGGAGGTAGTGGAATCGTGGTGAACTATCGCAGGAAAAAACTGAAGTAATGGGCAATGCCCATGCTATTGTTTTCCGGATGCTAAAGTCTTAATCTCGTCAGCTCCAAGCGCGCGATCGAAAATAGCTAACTCATCAATGTGGCCGACTAAGCCTCGTGCATCCGTTCGGCTGAGCTTAGAATTAGAGGTCATGCGGCCAACGATAATCGATCGAAAGTCCATCACCGCGTTACCAACATTCTGGCTACCCACTTTTTGGCCGTCTAGGTAGATAGTAAGCTTCTCACCTTTTTTTGTGGCTGCCATGTGGTGCCAATGGAGTGGCTTTAGGAGTTTATTACCATAGACTTCTGTGCCTCCGCCCCAGGAAGGTGGATCGCGTAAAACAGCATGTGGACCAGTGCCCTGAAGGCCTGATCGACTAAAATCAGCATATGCCTGCATTAAAAAAGCATAGCCCTGCGTTGTCTTTCCATAGTGCGATGCACTGATCAGGGCATAATTCTGTAGCCAGTCCATTTGAAAATAGAGGCTGAATGTAAAATCGTCACGTAGCTTCTGCTGATCCAATTCTCTTAGAGCGAAGAATTCGGTTTCATGGTAATTGTTTAATTTGCCAGAGTGATTCTCGCTGGTCTCGGTGGTGATATTCGCCGTGCCGACTGCTCGTAGCCCTATGCCTCCTTCCACTTCATTGGGAACCATTGCGTCTTTGATAGATTCAAATCTCCAGTAACCAACCGGATCCAAATCTTTCACCGCTAATGGATAAAGTTTTTTTAGAGCGAGGTTGGCCCGAGGAGGGATGTTGAACTCATGATAGTCCTTATCGTTTTCTTGGATAGAAACAAGGTTAGTATGCTCTGAGTTCGTGCTAATAGATTGGCTGGCAACTAGGGTTTTCTCACTAATCGAATTTCCAGAGGAGTCTAGAAGGGAGACGTTTGCCTGACCTTCAAATACTCGGCATCGCCCGATCCCATTCTGGTCAATTTGCAACGCAAACTCGGTGCCGAAGTCATTCACTTCCATGTTCGCTGTCGTGAGCTGAAAGCCTTCAGCCCCTCCCGGAACGTGAACACGTGCGCCTCCACGAAGAAGTTGGATGTTGTCAGTAGATATGATTTTAGCCTCGAATGGCGCTTGCAGAGTGATTGTCACGCCTCTCAGCGTCTGGATAGATGCCCAGCCAGTGTGTTGAGTGATCGTCTCGGATGAAAGGAATTTACCTTCTTCAAGCTGTAAAGAATCATCAGATTCGCTTCCTAAAATGATCGCATGGAGTGTATCTTCCAGAACTGCGACAGGAGTCGGGTTTTCTGGGTTGTGCGGTTTGTTAGCATATTGGATGACCAAGAAACCGATGACTACAGCTGCGGCAGATAGCGCAATTTTACCATAAGCGCTCTTCCATAGTCTTGCAGGGAATGCCGTAATTTCAGCGCTTTGTCTAGGTTCCATGGCAACCATCAGGGAGGTGTGCGTATTCATCCCGTCCTGCCATTGTTGTTGGAAATTGGCATCGTCTTTTTGAGACTCAAGCTCTGTCCATTGTGTATCGCTCAGGTCTCCTTCTAAGTATGCTGAAAGGAGCTCATTTAGCTCAGCATCGCTTATTGGAGAATCATATGATGACTCATAAGATTTTTCAGGATGATCGAAGGGTTTCATGGTTTCTTTGTCTGGGCAATGGCCTCGCGTTGGTTAATACAGCGTGCTAGTTGCCTGCGGATTTCACCGATTTTCTTATAGAGGTAATTCGGCCTTACCCCTAAGTGTTCTGCTATTTCTTTGCCTTCCTTCTTTTTTTCGTAGCGCATACGAATGATATTGAGCTTTTCAGCGTCAAGTAGTTTCAAGCATTCTCTGAGGTGCGGAATACGTGCGTCTACATGATTATCGAAGACTTCTACCACGGGCTGGAGGCTATCCAAGAGCTCATCGCTGACCCCCATCGGCTTGCGTTTATTTTGGTGACAGATTTTGAGCACCTTGAAATGGGCAACCGCCTTCGCCCATGCAAGGAAGCTTGTGCCTTGCTTGAAGTCAGGCCATTTCTGCCAGAGCACCAGAGACACTTCTTGGAGAATATCTTCAATCTCAGATCTGTCCGACATATGCTGCATCACATAGGCACGCAGCTTGGGTAGATTCGTGGACCAGTGATCCTCAAATTCACGCTCAATCTGACTATTACCCGAAGTGTGGTCTGGATGTGGGTTTGCCAATGAGATGATTCACACAATGAATACGTACTTTGTCCAGATGGAAATGAAATTGCATCACGGTAAAAGATCGTAATTAGATGGGAACATCCACAGGCGATCATTGGATGTAAGGATATATTCTATGAATAACACAAAGCTGGTCGTTCTGATTACTCTCCTGATACCCGGACTCTCACTAGGCGAGAGAAAGCCTAACATTATTGTAATCATGTGTGATGACCTAGGGTATTCAGATGTGGGATTCAATGGGTGTAAGGATATTCCTACTCCGCAAATTGACTCGATTGCTAGCAATGGAGTTCGCTGCACAAGTGGCTACACATCCTACAGCGTCTGTGGACCTAGCCGAGCTGGCTTTATCACCGGGCGCTATCAGCAGCGGTTCGGATTCGAGCGGAATCCACAATACGATACATCCGATCCAAATATGGGTGTCTCAAAAAAAGAGGCAACCATTGCCAATGCACTTAGCTCAGCGGGCTATCACTGCGGTGTTATTGGGAAATGGCACCTGGGTGCTCATAAATCGCTGCACCCATTGAATCGAGGCTTTGATGAGTTCTACGGTCACCTTGGAGGTGGACATCAGTATTTTCCAGAAATGCTCACCATCAAAGATAGCTACTCAGCCAAGACCGAAGCTGAGAGTTACCGAACTTGGATATTGCGAAATCACGAGCCAATCAAAACGACCAAATACCTTACCGATGAGTTTTCCGATGAGGCTGTTCGTTTCGTGCAACGTAACAAAGAGAAGCCCTTCTTCTTATTCCTCTCCTACAACGCTCCCCACGGTCCGCTGCAGGCTACACAGGAGTATCTCGATCGGTTTCCTAATATTAAAAACAAGAAACGAAAGACCTATGCCGCGATGGTCAGTGCTGTCGACGATGGGGTAGGGCGACTACTCAAATCGCTTCATGAGAATCAACTGACGGATAATACGCTGATCTTCTTTCTCTCCGACAATGGCGGGCCTAGCGATAAAAACGGTTCAAATAACAGCCCTTTGAGAGGAAAAAAAAGCGACGTCTGGGAAGGGGGTTTTCGAGTTCCTTTCGCCGTCCAGTGGCCCGCTAAACTGCCGAGAGGCCGCGTCTACAGCCATCCCGTCTCCGCACTGGATATTTTTGCGACAGCAGCTGACGTCAGTAAGGCGAAGATTTCACCAGATCGTCCACTCGATGGTGTGAATCTGATGCCATACCTGGCGGGGGAAATCAAAAACCCACCTCATGCAGCCATTTATTTGAGGAAATTCGATCAACAACGCTTCGCAGTGCGCAAAGGTGATTTCAAACTGGTTATACTTGGGAAAGACCAGCCTGCGCAGCTTTTTAACTTATCCAAGGACATTGCAGAAACTAAGAACATCGCAGCGCAAAACCCCGACAAACTAGCCGAAATCGATAAGCTACGTAATATATGGGCATCCGAGCTGATCGATCCCGTATTCAAAGGTC
The DNA here is from genome assembly GCA_045106535.1 of Akkermansiaceae bacterium. Classification (GTDB taxonomy): domain Bacteria; phylum Verrucomicrobiota; class Verrucomicrobiia; order Verrucomicrobiales; family Akkermansiaceae; genus Oceaniferula. The sequence continues at coordinate 30,725 of JBGCEU010000101.1, forward strand.
TCATCCACCGAAAAGGCAAAAAGGGGCAAGGATCCAAGAAGTTGAAAACAAAGTAGTCTTCAAAATTGCCCGCATGTTTCTGACATGCAGGATGATTGTTAATGGCGCCTAACGCGGTTGATCCAGCCGCAAACGGAAAAACTCCCGCGTGGCTCCGGGAGTCGTCGGGTAGGTCATTTGATAGAGCCCGCCACCCAAATTCTCAATCAACGCAGCGGAGTCGTCCGAAAACCCGTTGAGATCCGCGCTCCGCTGGGGAACCGGCGCGAATGGTGGCTCACCAACAAAACGGACATCGAAACCGAATAAGCCGGGCCCGACAAGGCCGGCTCCCTCGGATTGCGCATCGCCGAGCGCGCCACCCGCCGTTGGAACCAAGGTTGAGAGCTCACCTTCCATACCCGCAGCACCGAATGCGTATTGGCTGATTGCTCCGTATCCACCGTCGAGAAGCAGCGTAGCGACCGCTCCGCCAAATCTGAAAGTCAACTGGTTGGTAGCTGCGTCGAAATCTAACATAGCCTCGGAGAAACCCACAGGAGTAGAGACCATTGCTGCAGTCACCACGTTAGCTGATCGACCGTTCTCCAGTCGTATCTGTGAATTGCCGTAGTCGATGACTGCCCGGATGAGCTGAGCACGATCAGTGGAGTCTCCTAAACCATAGGCCAGCTCCGCGTCGGTGCCAAAAGTCGCCTCAGTTGGTCGAGCGAGGAATCGCAAATGAAAATCTTCGTTGAGCGGTAATGTGTTTCGGAATGGCGCGGACAACCAGGCGAGCGAAGCGGCATCGCGTTTTAAGCGCAAGCCTCCGGCAAACGGATGCCTTTCTAGCCCGGTGTCTAACAGTGTTCCGCTTGCTCCATACAGCGGAGGGACTGTGCTAGCCTCCCATGAGAGAAATCGGTTGAGGAGTTCGTCAACCATTCCGGCATTTGCGGGTAAGCCACTTAAATCGTTGCTCTCGTCGATGTCGTTGGAGAGGTCATAAAGCCGTGGTGACCCGCCTGGGTCATTGATCCAGAGTTTCCAATCTCCTACACGGATGGCAGATCCTCCACCTGTGACTCCACCCATCCGCCAGGTCAGGGCACGCTCCGCAGGTAACGGCGTGCCGTTGTTCAGTAATGGCATCAGGTCTAGTCCATCCAGCCCATTCCGTGCCTGAGCAGGTGCATCACCGGCCGCGTTGACAAATGTTGCTCCAAAATCGAGGGAGGTGATCGGCGTTGTGATCACTTGGCCACCGTTCAAGCCATTCGGCCAACTGACGATGCACGGCACCTTGATAGATCCGTCCCGCATGTTGCCGCCCTTGATTCCCTGTAATGGATTATTATACGAATAGTTACCCCCAAAGCCCGCAGAATAACCGGCACCACCGTTGTCGTTTAAATATACGATCATGGTGTTTTCAAGAAGTCCGGGGGTAGCCGAGAGACGAGTTACGATCTTACCGATGTTCTCATCGAGCGCGAGGGTCATCGCAGCCAGATCATAGCGGTTTTTGTCAACCGTCGCTTGCGCCTGACCATAGAGCCGTGGCGAATTCAAATAGTCGGAGGCATCCAGATCAAACTCGCTCGAAAGCCTTGCGTAGCGCGGATCCGTAGGCTGACCGCTAGGTGGACTGTCGATGTCGACCGGGGCGTGCACCGCCGTGAAAGAGACATACATGAAAAACGGGTCACTTGAGCTCGCCAGATGTGAGTCAATGAAATCTACCGCCTTGTTGCCGATGCGGTCGGTAATGTAAGTGCCGTCCTCCGACGCGAAGTCCGGAGTCATCTGGTCTTGAAAAATCGTTCCTTCTGTTGCGACTGTCCAGTAGCTGCGCCCCCCTGACCACATGCCATACCATTGGTCGAAACCTCGGCAGTTGGGGTGAAATTCTACCGTGTCCCCTAAGTGCCATTTTCCGATGCCGTAGGTGCGATATCCGAGACCCTGAAGTCGGCGCGGAACAGTTTGCTGCGCGGTTGCCATACCGTCATGTGAGGGGGCTGAGGACGGGAGATTGCCGCCGATGCCGAACCGCTGTTGGCTGATCCCAGTGATCAATCCGGCACGCGAGGGATGGCAGACGCCTGCGCTGACGTAGGCATTGGTAAAGCGCGCGCCGTTGCTTGCTAGTGTTTCCAACTCAGGCATCGGATACCGCGCGTCACCATGGAGCCTGAGGTCGGCGTAGCCCTGATCATCGGTAAAGAGCAAGATGATGTTAGGCTGGGATGAGGAAGAAGCTGTCCAGTTGTCGAGAGCGACGATCTGGATGGAATTGGTAAGGTATTCGATGCGGAAGCGATTCGGGCCGCAGTTGAAAACCTGATTGTTTCTAAAGTTCAAAAACTGACCAGTCCGGTTGGCAAAGGTCACCAAAGAAATGGTTGTCCCTGGGACATGCGTGTAGCCCCCGTCGAACGTGAGGTCGAGCGAGCAGCGGCCAAGAATTAGAGATCCTCCGACGTCCACTGCTGGCGCGCTGCCGGGGTTGTGGAAGCGAAGCATCGAACCTCCTTGCTCAAAACCACCTAGCGCTAGATTCCCGCCGACCTCTACGGCACCGCCATTGACGATCAGCGAACCATCACAGCCCTCTGCACTGCGACCGAAGTCAGCGTTTCCTCCAATCGAAAGTGTGCCGCCATTGGCATGCAGAAACGAATCATTCGCGCTAGTGGATCGACCGGCACTTAGATTCCCGTTGACCGTTAGTGTGCCGGAATCAACGTTCAAAATTCCCTGCCCCATGTTAGTGATGTCCTGACCCAGATTGAGTGTGCCGATGATCTCATCGGCTGGAATTCCCCGATAGGTGATGGCGCGATACTGTCCGATCACTGCCGTGTCCTGATCATTCAGTCCGCCGGTTATTGTTCCTCCCGCGCTGGACTGCCAGGCCACCTCATCCCAGTTGCCGGATCCCGGCGCTGTGTTGGTCACGATGGGTGTGCCGCCCGAGGCGGTGCCTGCGAGGCTGGTCTTCATCACCGGGTTAGAGGTGTAGGCGGCACCTGTGGCAGCATTGACTCGGTATGCCTGCGCGCCGGTGCCGGCGGAAGCACCCGTCTCGGTCGTTACCTTGAATCGGATTGAGGCGTTGCTGTTGACGTGAACAACCACGCTGGTTCCTAGGGAGGTAAAGCTAACAGGCGTCACAAAATTTACGTAATAAGCATCGGCGCCGCCAAGGCTCGCCTGGAGTGTGCCCGTTGTGCTTCCCAGCAAGATCTCGCTGCCCGTCCCGCTAAAGCTTTCATCGAATCCGGGATCGTAGAAATCAAAAGTCAGTGTGCCGGCATCGGTCGGTGAGCGTAGTGGTAGTGCCATGCCGGTGAGGGTTACGCTCGCGCCGACATTCCATAGTCCGGCATACTGCAGCGCAAAGGGCACGGCTCCGGTGGCGTAGGTCGAGCTGTCGTTGCCGCCAACTCCGGCTCGATCTGAGAAAAGTGTTTCGCTAGTCGGTGCCAGTGCTCCATTGCCAATGACGTAGCTGCTGTAGAGAATGCCATCACCTCCGGGTCCACCGGGGTTGTTTGGCACGGCCGTGCCGGCCACGCTCAGCTTGGCTCCAGCGCCCCCACCTGTTGATTTTAGGCGAATATTGTTAGAATTGCCGCCGTTCAGAGCTGTGTCGGACTCAAGGCGAATCCGGAACTGGCTGTTAACGCCGTCAATCGTCCCTGCGATCGGCGTATCGAAAGCCCAGCTATAAACCCCAGCTCCGGTGGTGAATTGCAGTGTGTCGCTGACTGATCCCAGCACGACATCGTCGCCACCGCCAAAGACTCCGTCAGCGCCAAGGTAGGTGATCGTCGCGGTGATCACGTTGCCGTTGGTGTTGCCGGCTCCGGGCATGCCGAACGCCAGTCCCGTGATTGAAATATCAGTTCCGCCGGATCCAGGCGTGAAAGGGCCGAGGTTCCTAGACAGATTCAATGCCTCGGGGGAACCGGAACTGTCCAAGTCTGAGCCGCCAGTTGCGGCCGCATTGATTAGAAAATTGGTGCCAAGCGTAGAAGTCGGAGCCTCGATGATCGTGGTAGCCGACGCCAAAGGAACTCCGGCTACCAAACCGACGGCCAGAAGAAGTGCTTTCATAGGATTCTTGGGCTGATTACTGGAAATTGACGCTGGGGGTGAATTAGTTGAGACCATTGTGCTGCCGTGGAAAAGGGTAAGATTGACTAAAATGTGGCCTCCTACGTCACATTTCTTTGGAACTTTAGTAGCAAGGCTTAATAATGGTAATCCTGCCTCAAGCCCAAATGTTCTGCGATTTATTTGTCTACTTGAAAATTTACAACGTAAGTGCGGATGATTTCAATGCCGATGACATGATACGCCCCGTCTAGGAAAAACAATGAACCAGTCGATTATTGAGAAAAATAGGAACACATGAGTCAGCTAAAGTATTGATTTATGAAGTGATGGAGTTTTCTATGTTCGACATGGTTTCAGTCCATATTCAACCTCAATACAAAAAACATAAACACATGAAATACAAACAAATTACCGCAGTTACAATGTCACTCGCCCTTGCTGGGGCAGCACAATCCGCCACACTCACAAATGGATATACTACCGGAGCAGGCAGCCAGTTGCTTGCTGCAAACAGTGGCGCCGGCTCGATACTCTTTGCGGATGCAGCCGCCACAGGAGGCTCTGACGTTAACGTCACTGGCGGTGTAGTTTCGCCTTTCGCCTCCGTGTTACTCAACGGCAGCTCATCTTGGAGTGTTGGCGAGACCGTTAGCATCACTGGTTTTGCCATTCCACTGGTTGACGGGCCAACCGCCACTGGAGTGTTCACCTTCGATATCCGTCAGGGTGCTGGCGGCGTCGGAGCTTCTGGCACTTCTGGCTTGGCTTCGCTTGGAACAGCAGACGCAACCTACACGACAGGCTCAGGAACTGCGGCCTACTATGTGAACTTTGATACACCAGTGAGCTTCATAGCTGACGCTAATTCGACAAGTATCGTCATCAATTGGAGTTCTACTGGTGCCATTCGCTACAAGAAGGAAGGCGCCCCGGGCGCGGGTCGCCTCCCCCAAGTCAACTATGGTAACGGCAACTTTGTCGGTGGAGACGACACTGTTCGTGTGTCCGTAGCAGGTTCAGTAACACCTGTTCCTGAACCATCATCCGCAGCACTGCTGAGTCTTGGTGGTCTTGCTTTGGTTCTGCGCCGCAAACGCTAATTCCCAAAAAATATCATAAATACAGGAACACATCCGACAAATTGGGTATTCAGACTTTATCGGGTATTGGTTTTCCAAGCCCATATTGGTTTCCAATCCATATATCAAATCAAAATAATCAACCTAAACACATGAAATACAACCACATTACGGCATTCATAGCCTCCCTCGCTTTGGCAGGTGCAGCACATGCAGCTACAATGAATGCCGGTTATAATACCGGAGCAGGCAGCCAGCTACTCACCACAAACGGGGGTGCTGGTTCGACTCTCTTTGCAGATGTTGCCGCCACAGGAGGCTCTGACGTCAACGTAACTGGGGGATCCGTATCTCCTTTCGCCTCCGTGTTACTTGACGGCAGTGCGTCTTGGAGTATCGGGCAGACCGTAAACATTACAGGTTTCGCCCTACCACTCGTTGACGGCCCCACGGCAAATGGAACCTTCACCTTCGATATTCGTCAAGGTGCTGGTGGCGGCGGAGCGTCTGGCACGAGTGGCTTGTCTTCACTTGGATCAGCAACCGCGACCTACACAACAGGATCAGGAACCGATGAATACTATGTGAACTTTGATTCACCGGTAAGCTTCGTGGCTGACGCCAATTCGACAAGTATCGTCATTAACTGGAGTTCAACGGGTAACATACGCTACAAAAAGCAAGGTACGGGTAACTTACCACAAGTCAATTACGGCAATGGTAACTTTGTCGGTGGCGATGATGCTGTCCGTGTATCCGTGGCAGGCTCAGTAGTTCCCGAGCCATCATCAACAACACTCCTCGGTCTTGGTGGACTTGCTTTGGTTCTGCGCCGCAGACGCTAGTCGAAGTCAAAAACTTTACTGAGAAAATCGATTTATTCAACCGGTCTGGGTTTCCCGGACCGGTTTTTTTATGGCCGCATCATTTCCGCTCATACTGATGAAAAAATTGATCATTCTGCCGAGTGCGCTTGTCCTATGGGGGGTGACTATTATTTCGGCACTTGCTGAGAGACCCAACATTGTTTTTCTCTTGGCCGATGACCTGGGACCGGGCGATCTCAGCAGCTACCATCGTCGGTTTGCCGGAACCGAAGCCAAGGTGCCTACGCCACACATGGATCGACTGGCGAAGGAAGGCATGTCGTTTACAGACGCACAATTACCTGCTGCCCTGTGTGCGCCGAACCGTTTTTGTATCCTCACGGGCAACTACACGTTTCGATCGATTCCATGGGGATCATGGTTCTCCACAGGACACTCTGCGCTGACCTACGGCCCGAAGGCTGACAGCCGCAAAGACAACCCTCATCAGACGGTGGGAGGCTTACTAAAAAAAGTGGGCTATCGCACGGCATTCATCGGGAAAATGCATTTGGGTGGGGATTTTTATGATCGAGACGGCAAGCTTCTGCGCAGTATCGAAAAAGGTGAGCAGGGGCAGAACCTTGAAAAAATTGATTTCTCCCGCCCGTTCGAAAATGGTATGCGTGAGCATGGCTTCGACTACACCTTTGTATCCCCTTGTGGCATTCAGGGACCGCTGTATGCCTATTTTGAAAATGACAAATACCGTGCCATTAGCGACTTCGCCAAAGAGGTCGATGGCTTGGGTGTTTCAGCCCCATCACAGTTTAAGCACTTTCCCAAGAAATCCACAATGGGGCACAGCTACGCGGAGCGAAAAGGCTACGGCGACTCGGAATTCGACTCCAGCGAGCACGGGCCGATCCTCACACACTTCGCAGTAAAATTTATTCGAGACCATCACAAGAACCACCCGGATCATCCTTTCCTGCTCTATTACGCTTCCCCGAGTATCCACACTCCGCATCGACCCTCTCGCGAGGGGATTCTTGCGCACGGTAAAAGTGGGTTGGGAATCCGAGCCGACTCTGTCTGTGACTTTGATATGCAGATCGGGCGAATCCTGAGCGTATGTGATGAAATAGGTGTGACTAAGAATACTCTCTTTATTCTAACAAGTGATAATGGAGGCGTGCTTAGTAATGCCAAACCGATGATCAAGGCTGGACAGCATCCAATCGGCCCCTATCGAGGAAACAAAGAGCTCGTCTGGGAAGGTGGGCGCCGGGTGCCGATGATCTGGAAGTGGGGCGATGGTATAACGGAAAACGTTATCCCCGCTGGTGTGGTATGTGATCAACTTGTTTCCGTTCTTGATTGGGTCGTGACCATTTCAGATTTGACTGGGCAGACACCCGTGCAAGATCAGCACCAAGACTCTACTAGCCTGTGGCCGTTTCTCCTGTCACAGAAGCCCAATGATGAAACAGCTCTGAGGAAGCGTCATTATTTTCAGGGTGAAGATCTGAAAAAGCGCACCCGCAGAGGCATACGCATGGATATAGGGAAATCTAAATGGGTCTACATATTTGCCCAAGGCAAAGCGCCACAAGAACTCTATGATTTAGGAAAAGACATCAGCGAGAAAAACAATCTTCTAGCAGGCCACTATGGCCCAGCGGCTGTCCCCTCGAATCACGAATATAGTCAGCTTGTTAGGCAGTTGATCTCTGAGTTTAAAAAAATCAACAATCACGCCGACCCCAGGAGTATGCCTGTGAAGGAACCTGTTTTTCAAAAACTCAAAAAACTAACAAGATAATAATATTTTATGGCTACGATAAAACAGCGCCGAATACTCCTCTATTTCTCATTCATGATGATGGCGTGCTGTGCCATACAGTGCTCCAAAAAAGAACAAGAGGTGTCTGTAGAAGAAGAGGAGGTATCAGAAGAGGAGGTATCCGATAAAAATGATCTGGATGATAAGACCATATCCTCTCCGATATACGCACCACAGGATCGTCTGGAGCTGGGTGATCGGAGTAAAGCCTCAGGCGGTCTTGTTCTGACTGCCAGCCCCATAGGGCATGAAATAAAAGGCAAAGTCAGCAATTCGGCTAGCGTTGATCTATACCCTCCGGGTGAGCACTGGGATATGTCGACTCATAGCTACCTTCGCATTGATTTTACCAACAATGGATCAGGCTTGGTATGGGTGAAGGGCCGGCTCGATAA
>JBGCEU010000102.1:0-68842 GCA_045106535.1 Akkermansiaceae bacterium
ACTTGCCGTCAGCACAACATCTGAACGAAGTAGTCAACCGAACTTTTGAGGAAAAAGACACTTACCGGATTGACCACTATCTTGGAAAGGAAACTGCGCAGAACATCATGGTGCTGCGTTTTGCGAATGCTATTTTTGAGCCACTTTGGAATAACAATTATATCGACCATATCCAGATTACCTGCGCTGAAAACCTTGGCATGGAAGGTGGTCGTGGTGGATATTACGACAAGGCAGGGGCGTTACGAGACATGGTGCAAAATCACTTGCTGCAGTTGCTTAGCTTGGTAGCCATGGAGCCGCCAACAGATCTATCAGCAGATGGTGTGCGTGATGAAAAAGTAAAAGTTATTCGGTCACTACGCCAGTGGGATACGCCAGAGCTTGTTGCAAAAAATGTTGTGCGTGCCCAATACACCGAAGGCCATGTTGATGGTGAAAAGCGTGTTGGATATCGTGAGGAAGATCGGGTTGACCCTGAGTCCACCACTGAAGCTTATGTTGCCCTGCGAATCATGATCGATACCTGGCGCTGGAGCGGGGTGCCATTTTATGTCCGTATGGGAAAACAGCTTCCCAAGAAAGCGACTGAGATTTCGGTTCACTTTAAGGAGCCACCAACCGTGCTTTTTAACGCACTGTCTGGTGGTGTTCCAGGTGGTAATGTGCTGGTGATTCGTATTCAACCGGATGAGGGAATTTCCTTGAGGATGGTCTCAAAAATTCCTGGTGCAAGGTTGAGGCTGGAGCCTGTGAAAATGGATTTTCACTATTCTACGAGTTTTGGAAAAGGCAGTCCTGAGGCATATGAACGACTTTTGTTAGATTCGATGGCCGGAGACGCAACTCTTTTTGCTCGTCGCGACGAAGTAGAAGAGGCGTGGCGCTTTATCGATCACATTGAGCATGCATGGCATCAGTCCGATAGCCCTCCTCAAGTCGCAGAATATGTTGCTGGAACTTGGGGACCTAAAGAGGCGGATGATCTGCTGGGCGAGGACGGACGTAAATGGAGAAGGCTCTAACTATTAAGGTATGTCGGGATCGGATCATAACTACCAGATACTAGGTAAAGAGGTCGCCATCGGCTCGGTGGACAAAGAGTTGCGCCTTTTATGGGAGCAAGACAAGGCGAGCACAAATGCTTCTTTAATTAATCTGGCTGTCTATTCAGAAGAGAATGGTGCTATTCTCCGAAATTCGGAACTCGCTCAAGAAATTACCCGTGAGCATGCTTGCCGCGCTATCCTCATAGGCATTGATCGTGATAACCCTGATGCGTCTATCAGAGCGTGGATTACGGCACACTGTCATCTCAGTCACGGTCGGAAAAGTGTCTGCTGTGAGCAGATTGCATTTCAGCTTACAGGTCGTGCTACAGGGCGACTTCGAAATACTGTATTCGCTCACCTTAACAGTGACTTGCCGCTCGTTTTCTGGTGGCAAGGTGAGTTGTCGCCGATATTTTCTGAGCGGCTATACAGCCTGATTGATCGTTTTGTTTTCGATAGCTCTGAATGGAGTCATCCGGATGAGTCATTCAAATGCATCGAAAAAGCACTGCAAGAGGCAGAAGGAATGATGCCAATGGACATGGAATGGACCCGAAGCTACCCGCTGCGACTTGCCGTTGCTGGACTCTATGATGATCCGCTAGCTGCTAAGGAATTGGAGCATGTTAGAAGTATAAAAATTACTGTGAATCCAAATCACCGAATGGCCGGATTACAGCTGCTTGCTTGGATCATTCAGCGCACTAGCTGGGTTTCCAGCCCAGATCTTGGATTGGGTGAGGAAAAAAATGATCACTATTATTTCGAAACTAATGAAGGAAGTGATGTCACTGCTGTGATCGAGTTAGATCCCACGTCAGCCCCTATCGGGTGTGTAGAAATACTATCGCCTAATTGCACAGTTAAGGTGAGCCGGGATGCTGGCTCCCCCTATTTGCAGCAATTGCTGGAAGTGGGTTGTCATCGAATCGAACGATCCACACCGGCAGGTGGCGATACCTCCGCCGAGCTATTTATGGATCAACTTTCCAGAGGCGGAAAAAATACCTTATATCGAATGATGATGCCCACATTTCTCGGGTTTCTGGGTATTGACGAGAGTGGAATTTGTCGGATGAATGAGCGCTAAAAAAACGGGCGCGCCTTTTGGCACGCCCGACTTGAGAGTTTAACTTGAAATCGTGGGTCTAGAATGAGCCACTAATGCCGATGCCAATAATGTCAACATCGCCACCAATTTTTCCTGAAAAGAGGTCTTCGTTTCCTCCCGCAGCTTTGCGAACAATAGAGACATCGTCTGCAAAAATGTGAGTGTAACCTAAATCGAGATTGTAGCACTCATTTAGTTTGATAGTAGCACCAATACTGATCCATATGCGGTCGCCATCTGGGATTCTAAGTGTGCGATTAGATGTGGATACAGGACTCTCATCGAGCGCAACACCTGCACGAAAAGTGCAGCGTTCGCTGTGCTTATAAGTGGCACCGATTGCGTAGCGGAAGGCATCATTCCAATTTTCTTGTACGACAAGAGCTGGGTCAGCCGGTGTGCCCGTTTCTGGGGCGAGAGTTTTGAACTTACTCCAGTTAGTCCAGATAACGTCTGCGTGCACAGCCCACTTGTCATTGAGTTCGTGATAAATACTAAACTCTGCACTATCGGGAAGTTCTACATCTAATGTGGCATCAACATCAGTGCCAGGTGCTCCCAACGGTGGATTTAGCTGGGCAGATCCGTCAATGGTCAAGTCGATGCTTGAGCGGTAGTGCAGACCGATGCGTGTTTTCTCACTGAGTTCATAAAGGATACCAATATTCCAGCCCAGTGCCCAATCGTCACCCTCTAGATCAAACAATGTTCCACCACCGAGCGTGTTCGATAATCTGCCTTCAGCATACATGACGTCAAGACCAACACCGAGTGTTACCTGCTCATTAAGTCGCATAGCCACAGATGGGTTGATTGTCAGCGTCGTGATTTCGCTCAGATCTGTACCAATTGCGGCAGCAAAACCATCGGAGTAATCTGTTGCAAGTCCGAATGATGAAAAGACTCCAATACCAGCACTGATATTATCGTTTATTTTGCGGGTGTAGTAGAAGTAGGGAACGATGGCATCACCAGCTACATCAGAATCGCTCACCGGTCCGACTGCGGCAGCGCCTACGGGTGGTGCAAACTGAGTTCCTTTTACGTTTACACTGGGATTGATGTATTGAAGTCCTACCGAATAGGCACCATCGTCAAGACGGATAATTCCGGCTGCATTGGAGGAGAGAATGGAGGCGTCATCAGCAATTGCTGCTTCACCTGAGTATGCACGGCCTAGACCCGAGACCGAACGTTCTTGGAGCTGAAAGCCAGCTCCGAAGAGAGGAGTGCTTGCCATACTAAGTATGGCAGCAATTGCTGTGTATTGTGTCTTTTTTGTCATCATAGAGGAGTTCGCACGTGGTGCGTATACGCCATCTTGGTGAATTTGCTATTAGGGTCAAGATAGTTACTGCCCTGTCATCAAACCAACGTTTAAAAAGGGGTTGTGCATTTTTTCCTCACCTACCGTAGTTAGAGGCCCATGTCCGGGGCAGATGATTGTATCTGTGGAGAGCGTCATGATGTTTTTGCGGGCAGTTTCCAGAGCTACTGGATAGTCTTTTGTTGCTTTAGTACCACCCATTGAGCCTGCAAATATACTGTCGCCAACAGCACAGATTTTGTGCTTCAGGCCGGAAAAAATATAAGCACGCGCTGGTGTGCAGTGACCGCTTACATCGACAGCAGTGATATTGCCTCCTTCTGTCTCTATCACTTCACCGTGGCTGGTATTTTCAGGGTAAATGGTGGGGATGTTCATCAGGTCTCTTAGTCCTGTGACGTGATCGTGATGTTGATGGGTGATAAGAATACGCGAGATGGTTAATTTATGATTGTGTGCAAAATCGGCTATTGGCTTAGCGTCGGTTCCCGTGTCGATGAGTGTCGCTTTTGATCCATGCTTGATAAGATATGAATTTACTCCGGCATGGCCAAATGGTGAGACAAAAACATACAGGTTCTCGATGTGGTGAGTATCAGGTTTGTAGGAAAATAGTCCATTGAGTGCGGTGGGTGATAGCTCCAGGGGTGATGCTATTTTTTCAATAACATCTGGACGATGTGCTCCTTCTAACACTGCCCGAACGAATGAAGGTTCAATATCAGCTAGGTCTGCTAGTTCCTGCTCACTGACACCTAGCCCACGCATCGCTTTTGAAATAACATCGCAGGGGTCGTCTTCAATTGGTATTGATTGTTTGTGCATTTAATTTGAGTTGGCGTAGGATTTTGGGCTAAAACAAGCCAGTGATCAATGTGGTATGTGCGGTAATTGAAGACGAAGCTAATCGGCTGCTCGCCTGTCGGCGCGCAGATGGCAAGGTATTAGCCGGTAAGTGGGAATTCCCTGGAGGTAAAATAGAGATAGGGGAGTCGCCAGAGATTGCGCTCTTGAGAGAAATTGCCGAGGAGCTTGGCTGTGAAGTTGATATTGTTCAGCGGCTTCCTGATGTGACGCATGCCTATACTGAATTTTCGATCAGACTTATGCCATTTCTGTGTAAATTAGTATCGGGCGAACCTCATCCTCTTGAGCACAGTGAAGTGAAATGGATCGATCTGGCAGAGTGTGATGGCCTCGACTGGGCTGAAGCAGATATTCCGATTTGGTTGAGCCTGGAAGGCCATCGCAGGAGTCTAACGGCCGACGGCGATACGTTCAGCGAGTGACTCAGGAAGCCCAGCATCAATGATTTTTTTCTGCGCCAACTCAAGGTCATATTCGACTCGGCGAAAGATGACCGTATGATGGTCGATGTCATAGATACAGTATGAGGCTCTCCAGTCGCCATCACGTGGTTGACCTACAGATCCTGTATTGATGAAATACTTCTGATCGGGTTCGATTACGATTGATTCAGCCGGTACCTCCTGGACACGTGATCCACGGATAAACACGCGCGGAACATGTGTGTGTCCGTAAAAGCAAACTGGAGTGACCTGATAGGAAAAGTTGGCCATAGCATCGAATTTGTTCGTAACGTAATTCCAAGATGTAGGCTGATCGAGAGTTGAGTGAACGACGGTAAAATCGTGTACTTGGCGCACCATACGCAGTCGTGCCAGCCATTGGCGCTGGTCGGGAGTGAGCTGCTCGCGTGTCCACAATAGGGCTTCGGCGGCGGTCGGGTTCATCATATCCAATGATGTGTCATAGCCACAGTCTTGATCGTGATTACCCTTAACTACCGGGCAGTTCATGGCTTTGACTCTTTCGAGGCACTCGGCGGGGTTGGCATTGTAGCCAACGACATCACCGAGACAAATATAACTGTCACAACTCTCGGACTCAGCATCGGCTAAAACCGACTCCAGAGCCTCGAGGTTGGCGTGAATGTCACTGAAAATAGCTATTCTCATGGGGATTTGTGGGAGCAATCAATGCCTATGGATACCACGAAGGAAAAGAAAAAAAGCGAAAAACAGGGTGGATTGTGAGCGGGTGGCATTGCGCTTTGCTTCAAGAGGGGGAATGTTTCCTTACTATACTGGCTAAAGGGAGCCGATCTTACTGGTATCCGGAGCCAGCATAGAGGCTTGATTTATCAAGATTTCCTAATCTAGTGAATTGAACGATGCGATAAATCTAAACAGATCGCTTAGCGTTGTTTTGGTTTTGCTGGGATCACTTTTTCCAATTCGCGGATTTTTTCCAAAACTCCGTCCATTGGAAATCCGGCTCTACTGTTCAAGGCATAATTTTTCAGAGCGCGGTACTGCGCAGCTTGGCTGGGGAAGAGCTTGTTATCCGGAATTCGTTGGTTCTCGGGAATGTCGACTGCTCGCTGCAGCGCAAAAAGCGCGCAGATGAGATTGGGAAGATGGTTGTCCGGGGTGAGATGGAATAGCCGGGAGCCCTCTTTTTCAGCCTCATCTTGTCGCTCAGGAATACGCGCTAGGGAATAAAATCGGAATCGCTCGTACTGCCTGCGTCTGAAGTCTGGCATCGTATCAGTGGCCAAGGAATTGTCGTAATGCTCTACGGCTCTATTAAAGTCCGGTGTTTTGTGGCGGTCACTCCAAAGCCGTGCAAGTGACAGATGCAGTTTCCAATCCTGAGGATTCTGAGTGACACCTTCTTGGAGAAATGCAGAGCCCTTATCGATATATTTTTTCCGCAGAGCTTTTCGACGCATTGGGCTCAGCTTTTTGTCTTCGTTGTAGTGCACTGATGCATTGGTGTGGAGATGCCATGCCCCCGTCTCCCAGTAGTGTGTCGTTTGCGGCTGAAGGGTGGTAATCACTTCGTAGCTCTCTTCGAGTTTAATCCAGTCAAGATTCTCGAAGTGCATGAATGCACGCAGGTTCCACATTGCTGCGATTAACGAGCGTAAGCCTCCCAGCGCTACCGCTGCACCTGTCTGACCCAGCTGGAGACTGGTTCCTTCTTTTAGTGGAGGCTGGATGAGGCGATCCTCGACCATGTCCCTGTTCAGTCGATCCTCGAAGTGAAGTTTGGCAGCGCCAAAACTTGTTAGCACAGCGACGATGACAACCAGTTGGAAGACAATTCGCATGTTAGAATTCCTTTTTCCTGAAGGTGAACCACGCCAATACGCTATAAATACCTGTGTATAGAAAAGTTAAAGTAGCGAGACGCCTGATGATGCTGCCTGATACCTCCTTACCTTCAATGGTCGAATCAATAATGTTGTAGAGTTGGAAATCTGGAAAAATGAGGGCGGCTCCTTGTGATGCAATTTTAAGTTGTTGGGAAACGTTCTCGCCTTGGCTGTATAGCCAATAATTACGCGCGTCAGCAGTGAAATGTCCAATGAAGTAAATGACGACAGCAATGACGATGGTAAATAGCGTTGAGCTAGAAAAGGTTGAGATCAATAGGGCTATGGCGGCCATGATCATTGCCTTGAAAAAGATCGCGGCTACACCCGCTTGCAAGTCCCACGTCACACCCTGTTGGGCAATGGAGTCATGGCGCATTTCCATGTATTCCTTTGGCCAGCCCATGGCTTTTCCTCGCTCCATTTCAAGCGTTATCAGCTCATGGGTTCGGTAATTAAGTATGATGCAGAGCAGTGCGTCCATCAGTAACAAAGAGACGAGAATGAGCAGGATAACACCGGCGAGTTTTCCTAACAGGTAGTCGAGTCGAGGAACAGGTTTGCTTAAAATTGTATAGAGCGTCCGATCTTCAAGATCCTTTGGAATAAGAAGTGCCGTGGACGCAATGGCGAACAACACAGAAAACATCGCCATCGCACCTAATGCGGTGCTTTTTAGAATGATGAGCTCCTGCTCAGCTGTGTCCTCGGTGGTTCGGCTGTAAGG
Organism: Akkermansiaceae bacterium; assembly: GCA_045106535.1. Lineage (GTDB taxonomy): Bacteria > Verrucomicrobiota > Verrucomicrobiia > Verrucomicrobiales > Akkermansiaceae > Oceaniferula. The sequence goes on from JBGCEU010000102.1 coordinate 7,399, forward strand.
CATTTCAAAAAAGCTTGCTGCAATCATCAGCAGCGCAAACACAGCGAAAAAATAGAAGACCTTCATGCGCACCAGCTGGGTGAACGTATGGCTTGCGATTACAAAAATTCGGCTGGGTGAAAAGAAACTGTTTCTACGCATGGTCTGCTCCTTTCTGCTCATTGTGATCCTCTTCGCTCTCGGGAGAATCATTTTCAGTTGGCTCGTCCTGTAAGTCGGATTTTTTGGCTTCGTCGAGGAATAAGCGCTCTAAGGTAGTTCGGGGTTTTCCCATTCTAACGAATTCCGCATCTTGCGCATCACTGATGACGGCTCGAATTCTTGCAAGAGTGCGATCACTTGCGTTGCGGATGATCACTTCGGTTTGGTCTTCGATCGCGATCAGATCCTCGAGTTTACCTTCCTTTACTATTTTGCCTTTGAAAATAATCCCCACGTGGTCGCAAACTTCCTGAACTTGTTCGAGCAGGTGAGAGCAGAGGAAAACCGTGACGCCAGTCTGTTTGAGATTGACGATGAGATCACGTATTTGGCGAGACCCCACAGGATCCACACCCGCGGTGGGTTCGTCGAGAATGAGTAGCCGGGGTTCGTGGATGAGTGCCTGAGCGAGCCCGATTCGCTGCAGCATTCCTTTAGAGTATCCACCAATCCGGCGTTTACGAGCGTCTTGCAGTGATACCAACTCAAGCATTTCATCGACACGTAGCTTGATCTTTTTCCCCCGTAATCCGCATAATTTAGCATAAAATTGCAGGGTCTCCTCACCGCTCAGATGCTTATAAAAATACGGGTTTTCGGGCAGGAATCCGATCTCCTGCCGGGAATCCGTTTTTAGTGAGTTTTTGCCAAACACATGGCAATTCCCTGCTGTCGGTGCAAGTAGGCCGAGAAGAGCTTTCATGGTCGTAGACTTTCCCGATCCATTCGGGCCAATGAGGCCATAGACTTCTCCCGGCATAATAGTCAGTGAGACGTCATTCACGGCTCGAACCCTCGTCTTCCTGAAAGGCGAGGGGAATTCCTTAACGAGTCGGTTGATTTGTACAGCGGGTGTTTCCTCCATAAGCAATCTGTTACAAAAAGATAACGAGAATAGCCTCTGGCGCAATGGCAATCCCAAGCCGCGCAGAAAATTCATCGTGCTTTCACATTATTATCATTCCAATTGACAAATTGTTTAACGGGTGTCGCTTATTCTCTTGTATGAAAACTAAATTACTTACCTTTGTATCTGCGGCTATTGCACTCTTTGGGTTAAATAGCTGTCTTCAAGTAGAAAGCACAATTTCGGTTAACAAAGATGGTAGCGGAGTTGTTACCGAGACCACGATGTTTGGCGATCAAATGAAAATGATGATCGAGATGGCTGCTGCCCAAGGTGGCGCTAATGCTAAAAACCCCCTGACCAAAATGATGGATAAGGGTAAAGCTGAGGCACGTGCGAAGAAAATGGGCGAGGGAGTAGAACTCGTCAGTTTGGAAAAAATCGATGCCGACGGCAAGGTTGGTATGAAGACCGTATACAAATTCTCGGATATCAATAAGCTTACCTATTCACCGAGCAGCGCCATTGACATGGGGAACGCACCCGGAGGTGCCGCTGAGAAAGCGAAGGATGGTGGTCTGACATTCAAGTTTGCTGAAGGCAAGCTAACGATCATTCAGAAAAAACCTGATGCACCTGAAAATGGCGGTGATGGTGATGAAGTGCCAGAGATGGATCCTCAGATGCTAGCGATGATGCAGGGCATGATGAAGGATATGCGAATCACTACGAAGGTAAAGATTGAGCCAGGAATTGCGGTGACTGATGCTTCTCACGTGAATGGCAACGTCATTACCCTTGGTGACATTCAAATGGGCAAAATCATGGCTCATCCGGAGAAATTAAAGGCACTACAAAGTGGAGACTTTGACAAAGCTAAAGCCGCTCTCAAGGGCGTCGAGGGTGTTACATTCGAAGATAAAGAATCTATTTCAGTGCAGATGAAATGATCTGCTACTGATTACTTGCTTAATCCGTTCCTGCGATGTGTGGGAGCGGATTTTTTACGTATTAAGAAATTCCACATAGCTACATAGAAAACGCGCCGGTCATTGACCGGCGCGCAAAACAAAACACGATATGAAAACGAATCGTATCAGAGGAAAATTATCTAGGCCTCGGCTTGCATGGATTCCTTACGAGCTTTCTTGATGATGCTGCGTACGGTGTCGGATGGTTGAGCACCTTTTGAAATCCAGCTGTCAGCTTTTTCGACATCAAGAGTGTAGTTGACACCATCTTGCATTGGGTCGTATGAGCCAATTTGCTCGATATAACGTCCGTCACGACGCTTGCGGCTGTCCACAGCAACGATTTTGTAAAAAGGACGGTCTTTCGTTCCTTGGCGATTGAGTCTAAGAGTAAGCATAAATATACAGGTTGGAAATAGTTACACGTGCTACACGCGGGGCGGGAAGTTGTACGATTTCACGCATTTTGCCAAGCGAAAAATAGCACATTCGTCCTTATTTCGCATTTTCATTCTTCAGATTGCTGCTATCAACCCGCTCCGTGGATTCCGAGAGTTTCGGATTTCATGGTTCTAAAATATAATCTTCATAGGAAACCCATGTTTATTGACCACATCAGAGTCTACGCCGAGGCAGGTGACGGAGGAAATGGCGTCGTGCATTTTCGGAGAGAAAAATTCAGACCCAAAGGCGGTCCCGACGGTGGTGACGGCGGTAATGGCGGCAGCGTGATCCTCAGAGTTGATCCAGCTGTGGATAACCTGAAAGCCTACTCCTACGATCCTAAGCTGGTAGCCAAGGGGGGTGAACACGGTGGGGGAAACCGCAAGCACGGCAAGAGCACGAAAGACAAAATCGGAAAAGTCCCTCCAGGAACCGTGGTTTACCGGAGTAACGCAGCTACAGTATCGGAAGCAGTTGAGATGGAGCGGGGTGATGAGGGGATTGATCTTGAGCCGATTGCTGACCTGACCGAATACGGTGAGGAGTTTGTTTTATGTCAGGGTGGTAAAGGAGGTAAGGGAAACTGGCACTTCAAGTCGTCGACTAATCAGGCTCCGGAAGAACATACCCTGGGCACGGAGGCTGATTACGGCGTCTATTATCTGGAACTTCGACGTATTGCCGATGCAGGCATGGTCGGGTTTCCCAACGCTGGGAAATCAACTCTAGTGAGTAAGCTCTCCCATGCTGAACCGAAAATTGCCAATTATCCTTTCACCACATTAAATCCAATGGTGGGAGTAGTTGAGTTTCCTGAATACCGACGCTGCACCGTTGCCGATATCCCGGGTCTGATCGAGGGCGCGCACGACAATCGTGGCCTAGGACATGAGTTCCTACGCCACATCACACGCTGTCGGCTACTTCTCTTTGTAATCGATATGGCGGGCTCAGAAATGCGGGATCCAATCGAAGATTTACAGATTCTGCGTCAGGAAATCAAACTCTACGATCCTGAGGTCGCCGACTTTGACTGGATGATCGTCGCCAACAAAATGGATCTTGAAGGAGCAGAGGAAAACCTGGCCAACTTTAAAGCGCGGTTTCCAAAGCAAACCATTATTCCCATCTCTGCTGAGCAGGAAGAGGGGCTTGACGTGCTGAGAGAAGAGCTCGACAAGAGAGTGGGTTATAGAAAAGACAAAACGAGTAGCTAGATGTCCTTGGGTAACCTCAGGCTGATCTTGGAGACATCAACGCTGTAGACCCGTATTTCTAACATCCGATTCTCTGTGATTTAGTGATGCGCTTTACTGTGGGATCGACTGATAAATTTGCCCAAGAGTGATCACTCCATAGGCGGTGACGAGCTCAGATTCATTTTCCCACCAGCGTGAATTACCGGTGTTGATCCATGATCCGTTCTCGCGTTGCTTGGATAAGATTTCTCGAGCAAGATCGCGGCGCCAATCAGCTTGGGTTCCGTCCTTGAGCGTTAATTTATCAATGTTCGCGGCAGTGAGAGCTTTTGCCATCGCCTGATAGTAGTAGAAAAGCCCTTGCTGCCCGAGTTCGGGATGCTCTTTGGTGGCAAGACCTGGATTTTCTTTTACTGAATAGTGCTCTCGCAGCCATTTTTTCACCGCTTTGACACGGACATCTTTTTCATCAAGATCTGCGTAGATCATGGATAAGAGACCCGCGTATGACATCGATCCATAACCGCGGAGTAGCTCAGTCCCATTTGGCTGGATGTGTGGATTAGCTTTGGAGCCTCCCACATAGTAGTTAAAAGAGCCGTCGTTACTGATGCCATCCGTTTTGTTTGTCTCTTTGAGGTTTTGGACACGTGAGACAAAACCAATGGCTGCTTCCCAATCGAGTTCCGGCTGCTTGCCATCGGCATTGTCACGCGCGATGTGTGCAGAAAGACGTAATGCTTCTATGGATAGGTGTGTATTGGATAGATCGGAGTGCTTGTAGCTTCCACCATATCCGATACCGCCCAGATGCTTCTCGTCGAGATCACCTAGGTTTCCAGGGTTGGCTTGCATTCTGATGAGATACGCTCGCGCCTTTAGGATAGCTGGATAGTATTTTTTGTCTCCTGAAGCAACTAGTGCAACAATTGAGGTGGCTGTATTGTATGTGCCCAGTCCTTCAACATAGATGCCGCCATGGTCTTTTTTGCTTTCATCTGTCTTTTGTTGTTTGACTAACCAGTCCAATCCCTTGCGCACATATTCTGCGTCCTTGTATGATGGTGAGCGTAACGCACCGGTCAGGGCGAGAGCGGTGTAGGCGGGATACTTTGGATTGTTCCAGTATCCATCTGCATGCTGTACGGATTTGAGGTATTCATTACCACGCTCGATAGCTCGCTTGGTTTCGAGTTTAATGGATAGCAGAGGCTTGTCTCTGCCCTGAGCGGTAAGAGGTAAACAGGCGGCTAGGCTGAGTGCTATGAGTGAAGCGGTGGTTTTCATGACGTATTGGTGTTTAGTAGTTAAAGGTTATTATTTCCAAGGTTTGAGGATGACGGTTACTTTGCTTCCTGTCGCTAGAACCCGCTTGGAGGGTAGCCACAGGCTGTCGTCTTCACGACCTTCGCCCGAGTAATTTGCGATAGCACCCATATTTGAGAATATCGCGAAGATAGAGCCTGTCAACTTGGCGTTGAACTTGTTTTCGTGGATGTATGAGCCGTTGAATACCCATGGCTGGAGAGGCATGGGCTTTTTTAAAACACGATGTGTTACCCAATCGTTGGCGGGGAAGGACTTCTTTTCTCCATCTTGGTCAGTCATCAGATGAATATCGAAGCGAGCCGCTTTGCGAATGTCCTCAGGAACTGAGTAGAATTCTTTTTTTCGAGTGCCGTCAGGCTTGATCACTCGAAATAGCTCATTTGACTCTTTGAATCTAAGTAGTTTGAGGGCTATTTGGATATGCTCAGGATCAGCATCCGTTACCAACAGTGTCTCGTGGATTTTTTCGCCGTTACGATGGACGAGTAAAAATTCGAGAATCTCATCGGGCCCAGTGATTTTAGTCTCTGCGGAGAAAGATATCTCTCGGCTGTCTTTTTTAATTGTCAGCTTGCCGATCTTAAAAACACCAGGCGATACCTCCTGCACGAGAGGGGGGCTCGGTTTTAAAGACTTCTCCGATTCTGGAGCCACCTTATTCTCGGGTGGGTCGACGGGCGTGACCACACTCGGGTCAGCGTATGCCAAATTCATTGCCAATGCTGACATCAGCAGTGGTTTCAGGTATGTATGGAGGTTTAATTTCACTTTGGATTGAGCTACCTTACCATACACGAAATGTTTTTCATGTTAAAAATGTCACTTTATTCCTGCTCGGCAAGCCAACGCTCTACCTCGATGGCAGCAGCGCATCCCTGACCCGCAGCTGTGATCGCCTGACGGTATTCTGTGTCGGAGATATCGCCAGCAGCATAAATGCCTTCTACACTGGTTCGGGTACCGTGTTTTTGTAGTATGTAGCCACTGTCATCGGTATCGACCAGCCCATTGAGGAAATCGCTGTTTGGAGTGTGCCCAATTGCCATGAATACGCCCTGCACTTCAAGTTCTGATGTGCTGCCATCTACGGTATTCTCTAATAATAATGCGCGGATATTTCCCTTTTCGTCAGTGAGGTATTCTTTGATGGTATTGTTCCAGACCGGTTCAATTTTTTCATGGGCGAGCGCACGTTGCGCCATGATCTTGGACGCGCGTAGTTCGTCACGGCGGTGGACGAGATAGACTTTACTGGCGAACTTAGTTAGGAAAGTAGCTTCCTCGCAAGCGGAGTCTCCACCACCGATCACGCAGACAGGAACATCACGATAAAATGCACCGTCGCACGTTGCGCAGGCTGTAAGCCCATGCCCTCCTTTGGTGAGTTCCTCCTCGCCGGGAAGTCCCAGGTAGCGCGCGGATGCACCTGAGCAAATGATGATCGATCGTGACTGGTAGGTTTTTTCCCCTACTTTGAGCGTAAATGAGCCGTTGTCTTCCTTAGTGACGGTCTCGACCTGCCCAAATTCAACCCGCGTTCCAAATCTTTCAGCCTGTTGTTGCATGCTGATCATTAGCTCGGGGCCAGTGATTCCTTCGGGGAAACCGGGAAAATTTTCGACCTCTGTCGTGGTGGTCAATTGGCCGCCGGGTTGGGTTCCTGTGAGGATGAGTGGATTGAGATCTGCGCGGGCAGCATAGATAGCTGCAGTGTATCCGGCAGGGCCGGTTCCTATGATGATGACGTTTTCCATATTGTTGAGAGTCTTAACGCGCGGAATTATGCCGCTAAATGTTTACTCGGCAAGTGGTTTCCAATGTGAAGGCCTCCATGCTTCCTTGAGTTGGAATTTAAATGCTCAAAGGGACGGCAAGTAATGCGACCATATTCACCGATCAAAGATCATGGATAGTGGTTAGAAGTGGACTTACTATTTCTTCTTCTTGCCTTTGCCCTTCTTCTTTTTGGCTGCCTGTTTGCCCTGAGTTTTTTTCCCATTTTCATCGACGAGAGAAAATTTACCGCCGGATCCTTTAGCTAGTTTTTCCATCGCCTCGGCAGCTCGGGGCTCCATGAGAGAAATCGTGTTGATGATGACGCCTTTTCTCTTTGCGAGTTTGGAATACTCGTCGGCAACTCGCATTGCCTCGTTTCCAGTCGAGCCATCCGTCATGAAAATAATGACGTTGGGCAATGGATCCATGCGGAATGCCATTTCCAAGGGATTGTCCCACACAGTTCCCCAGACCAACCGATCTGTGTTGATAATTTTCTTACTCGCTTTGATTTCCTTGTCGGTGGCGTCAATCCACTCCGGAGTCTGGGTTTTCCCTTCCGGTTTCCAGTTGTGTGCTCCGCCGCCGCTGATCCACTTGAACTTATGGCCTCCTTTTCCTGAAATTACGGCACTTTGCTTGCCCTCCATCTTTACGGAATTGCCTGCTACCCACGCAGGTCCGGCAAAAAAGATCATCTGGTATTTTTTATCGTGAGGTAGCTTGTAGACCGAATCGGCTAATTCCTTACGCATCAGTTTGTCTTTTATGCCACTCATGGATCCGGAGTAGTCAATGACATAGAGAATCCTCTCACCGGTAAGTTTTGTTCCGAAGAATGTCGTTCCAGATCCGCCACCCCAGCCATCGCCATCGCCCCAGCCATCGCCAAAGTCGTCGCCGTTTCCTAAATCAACAGACGGCATAGGATCGTTGTCCTCAGGAACGGGTATCGACACTGTAGAGGTGGTATTCGCTGCAATGACTTTAGCCATCGCGGACGAGGGAGCCGATGGCTTACGATCTACACTTCGCGAAATTTTCTTTTTTTCGTGTTTGTTTTTCTCTTCGGCTCCAGCTTGATAAGAAACGATATCTGGGGTGATGTTCTCAATCGTGGGGAGGAACCAATAGAGCAATATCACGCCCACCAGCAGAATTGATAAGAGGGAGATGATAATACTGCTTATCGTGGAATTTCTCTGCTGTTTGCGCAATTTATCTCGGGCTTCGGGCGATAGTTGGGCGTGTAGGCTCATGGGTGTGTTTGGGTTGAACGATTAGGAAACCTATTCTATTAGGTCAAAGTTGCAATCTGAAAGAAAAAATTGGCGGTTGCCCAGACAAAGTGCCCCTCAGCAGAAGCATGTGAGCCCAATTTTCTGGTTATGGATGACTCTTGCATTTTGTCCTAATGAGTGGCAGAAACGTGGCGCGGCTGAGTGGCTGCGGCTATGAAAATCATCATTGTAGGAGCTGGGGAAATCGGACGTCATCTAGCAGTCTCACTGGCACGGGAGGCGCACAGCATTGTTGTTATTGAGAATGACGCCAAAGTGGCTGAGGAGCTTGAGCAGCAGATTGATGGTAAGGTGCTCACTGGAAATGGCGCTACTGCAAATTTACTGATCGAGGCGGGTGTGGCAGAGTGTGAACTCTTTTTGGCACTAACGAGCGACAGTACAGTGAATTTGATGGCGGCATCAATGGCGAAGAAGTTCGAGGCGCAAAAAGTTATCGCCCGCGTGCATCCGGGGCTTCAGCGTGAAGAGTGGTTGTTTGATTATCGCGGACATTTCGATATCGACCACATATTCAGTTCAGAGCGCCTCAGCGCGATTGAGTTATCAAAGTTCGTCAGGAATCCAGACTCTCTGATGGTTGAAGAAATAGCGCGTGGCCGTATTGAAGTGCAGCAAGTCAGAGTGAGCGAACGCAGCGATGCCACAGGCACGAGACTAAAGGATTTGAAGGCTCCAGAGCGCACTCGTGTGGCCGCGATCACACGTGGTGGTGAGCATTTTGTTCCATCTGCGGAGGACGCAATGGCAGCGGGGGATATCGTAACGATTTTTGGAGAGCCTAACCGACTCCGTAAACTGGCAACACGTTTGCAAAAAGGAAGCGGCCATGAGGAGGCATTGAGGGTAGTGATTTTTGGGGGAGGCGAATATGGTTTTTCGTTAGCGCAGATGTTGGAGAGCTTTAACTGCAAAGTGAGGATATTGGAAATTGATCCTGTCAGGGCGCAGGAGCTGACAGGGCTGTTGGCTGACACAACTGTGCTTAACACAGACGGGACTGTTCTCTCTGAGCTAGAAGAGGAGCAGGTTGGTGACGTGGATTTCTTTATTGCTACCAGTGGGAGCGACGAGGACAACGTCATGACTTGCCTGCAAGCTAACAACTTAGGTTCCAAGAACTGTCTTACATTGATCCATCGTGCCGATTATGCCGATGCTATCAGTGCGAGTGGCAGGCACTTCGGCGTTCTCGCGGCAGTTAGCCCACGTGAAGCGACACGCCGTGAACTAGAGCGTTTCTTAACATCGGATAAATTCCATACCGTAAAACAGATGGGTGCCGGAGAAGTCATTGAGACTGTGGTGGCTAAGGCGTCTATTGCAGCTGAGCACATGGTCAGTGAGATCGAATGGCCTGAAGGCTGCGTCTTAGTCGCAAGGATGCGCGGGTTACAAGCGGTTGTGCCGGGGCCGGAAGACACGCTCAAGCCAGGCGACACAATTTATGCGATGGTTGCACCCAAGGTCAGGAAGAAATTCCTCAAACTCGTTCGCTAATTTTCCTAGAGCATTATGAATTTCAAGATTCTAGCCAAGTTTCTAGGAGCACTGCTTATTTTGACAAGCGTGGCCATGGCCGCATGCGGTGTGTTTGCCGTTTTGGATACTGTGCCCGGAGAGTCCGAGGCTATATTTTCGCTTTTCCTCTCCGCAGGCATCGTTTCTATCAGTGGCATTTTGCTAATGTTGTGTGGCATCGGAAAAATAGATCGGGTTCCACGTAGGGAAGGCATAGCTGTTGTGGGGTTGGGCTGGATTCTGTGTGGCCTCGTCGGCAGTCTACCATATATGTTAGGAGAGCCCCGCATGGAGTTTCCCGATGCTTTTTTTGAATCAGTTTCGGGATTTACAACCACGGGATCGACAGTGATGGGCACCAACCCCAAGTTAGGCAACGACATCGAGTCCTGGCCGAGGGGTATCCTCATGTGGCGTTCCGTAACTCAGTGGCTAGGGGGGATGGGGATTCTTGTATTATTTGTTGCGCTATTGTCCTACCTTGGCATGGGGTCAAAATCTTTGTTTCGAAATGAATCATCTTTCCAGACCGGCGAGGCTTACACAGCTAGGATTCGAGATACTGCAATGACACTCTGGAAACTTTATCTCTGCGTCACACTTATTTGCATAGGTGGGCTGTTGGCTCTGGGTTTAACGCCCTACAATGCGATCTCACATGCATTCACGGTTGTTTCTACTGGCGGTTTTAGTCCTCATAACCAAAGTATAGGTCATTACTCATCTTGGGGTAATGGCTGGCTCATTGAGCTGTGGTTAAGCCTCTTTATGATCATCTGCAGTATCAGCTTCCTTGTCTGGGTAGTAGTGCTACGTAAGCGATGGCAGCGGCTGAAATCGGAGGAAGAGGGGAAACTGTTTGTGTTAATTTTTATGGCAGCGTCAGTCATAATTGCGTGGAATCTGACAGAGATTGGAGGCGAAGAGCCGATGGGTTTTCTTACCGCGCTTCGGCACAGCTGGTTCAACGTGCTTTCGGTTTTTTCAACAACGGGTTACAGCACGGTTGATTATGCCGCGTGGCCTGGCGATACCCTAGTATTGCTTGCCGCGCTGATGCTACTGGGTGGCTGTTCGGGATCAACTTCAGGTGGAGTCAAGGTAAGCCGCTTTATTGTGTTATTGAAGACAGCTCGTTTTGAAATCGTCCGTGCATTTCGGCCGCATCAGGTTTTCCCCATGCACGTGAATGGAAGTCCGCTAGGTGAAGGTGAGCGTTTACAAACGGTTGTTTTTCTTGCGCTCTTCGCCTTCATCTTCATTTCCTCTTGTTTCATTGTGTCTTTGTTAGAGGTGACCCATGGTATGGATATGATCAGTGCATTCGGAGCGGTGATTGCCACGATTGCTAATATTGGTCCAGGATTTGGATCAGTCGGGCCTGCTGAAAACTTTGGGCATTTGGGTGGTGCTACGAAAATTCTCCTGGCAATGCTAATGATACTCGGCCGTCTTGAACTCTACGCTATCCTTGTGCTGTTTATGCCCTCAGTCTGGCGAAAATACTGATTTTCTATCAGTTTACAAATACATCGTCAGGAGCCTCTGCCAGAATCTTGTGATAGGGTGAAATCTCACGAAGTAATTCAGACCATAGGTTTTTCTCGTGATCTGATGCTAGGATACGCTCTTGTGGGAGTGTCGTAATCCAAGAGTTCTTACGTAATTCATTTTCAAGTTGTCCTGCGGTCCATCCTGAATATCCGGCGAATGCCCTGATCAATGTTCCTGGCTGCTGGGTACGAGTAATAGCATCCTTCGCGGAAATACGTGTGGCGAATTTCAACTCCTGACCCTCATTCCAGATAGCGGCGAATGTTAGATGCTCCTGACCTACCGGGCCACCCATGTGCACACGAATATGACGTAATGGCTCAAACTCATCCGCAGTCAGGAGATCACCTACCGTCTGCTCGGTTGGCTGGTTGAGAATTAATCCGTAAGCTCCGTCTTCATGCGTATGCTCAGCCAGCAGTATCACGCTTTTATTAAAAACGCCATCGCGCAAGGAGGGGTCGGCTAGGAGAATTTGACCCTGCAAATAAATAGGGCTGTCAGGTGCTTGATCGGACATAGATATGTGCGGAAAGCATAGGCTATTTCTAGAAGTTGCCAAGTAAAGAGGAGCAATGAGATAAAACTTGTAGGTTGCCAAACTCTTGCACTTTGTAGATCATAGATGCCGTGAATTGGTCTTTCCTTCTATCTTTGCTGGCAGGTATGTGCTTTTGCTCCTGTGCCCAGATAGGGCAGTTCGGAGGAATCAAAAATAACGGCAAGCCCACTGAGGAGGAAAAAGAAGACCCTGGTCTCGCCGCATACCGCGCAGCTGGTGGTCGTGTAACTGGTGCAGGTCAATACAACCCGGTTGCAGGCGTAGCCACAGCATCTGTCGGATCGGCTGCTGGAATAACCCGTGAGGAAGACATTGTCTGGGCTCCGGAAAACCCAAACCAGCCGATCCAAGGTGAGGAAATGTGGCAGAAGGCGGAGAATAAGGCGTGGCACATTAGTCATACTGAAGCTTCGCGCTTCTCGCGGCAGTCAGGCAAGGCAATGCTGATCTGGTTTACGGATTCTGCCCGCAGCCCACTCTGCCGACAGTTGAGTAAGGAGTTATTCTCAAAGCCGGATTTTGAAGCCTGGGCGAAGGCGAACCTTGTAAGACTTAGAGTCGATAACACGCTGCCGCCTAAGGAGCGAAATTCGGATATTGGAGTGCGGAAGAAAAAATTTATCGATCAGTTAAAGCGGAGATACGATGTGCACGGGCACCCTACTGTTCTGATGGTTAGTCCAAGGGGCGCAGTGATCCAGAGCTACCGGGGCTACAGAAAGGGAAATCCCGACTATTACTGGGGACGGATTAAGCAGGCAAACAAAATTTCAGAAACAGAATACGGCGCTTGGCGTGAGAAACTAGAGGCGCGAGGCTATCGCATGTGGGAGAGTCGTGATGGGCGCAAGCGATTAGCTAAACTACATCGATTCCGTTCTGGCAAGGTGACTCTCATTGATCCTGACGGAAATCGGGGAAGTACGAGCTTCAGGAAATTGTCAGATGCTGATCAGGCATGGATAGTTTTACAGAAAAAGCGCTACGAAGCGCGGCGGGGTAGGTAGTAAATTTGCATACAAGAGAGCCGTCCTCACAGCGGTCACGTGTTACAAATGTTGGAAAATTAGCTTGCAGAGGGAATTGAAACGGATTAGCGATTGCCGCCCTTTCGATTGTGACACACTCACGATAACAGAGTTAAGGGCTGCTGAAGCAGATTGCCTCTATATATAAGACTCCTCCCTTTCGACATTTTATTTCCAACGATCCCATGGCTGCAAAGAAGAAAACCGCTCGTAAAACCGCCAAAAAGGCGGCTAAAAAAACAGTTAAGAAAGCTGCAAAAAAGTCGACCCAAAAGAAAGTAGCTAAAAAAACTGCCAAAAAGGTCGCCAAGAAGGCTGCGAAGAAAAAAGTGCCAGCAAAGAAGCTAGTGCAAAAAAAAGCGGTAAAAAAAGTTGGTAAGAAAGCTGCCGCTAAAAAAGCAGCCAAGGCCACTAAAAAAGTAGCGAAGAAGGCAGCGGTTAAGGTGGCACCTGTCAAAAAAGTTCCAGCTAAAAAGGTAGCTCCTGTTAAAAAAGTCAAACTGATCGGTTTCGCCAAAAAGCAGCACCAGCGCCTACTCGACCTGCGCGACGGAATTCTCGACGCCATGTATGGCGTTACCCATGACCAACTGAAAAACACGGATGGCATGGAGACTGGTGGAGGTGGCATGCACACGGGTGATGCCGGTAGTGATGCCTATGACCGTGACTTCGCACTCAATCTTCTAGCCAAGGAGCAGGATGCACTCAGCGAGATCGAACAAGCTATCCAGCGCGCCGAGACAGGAGTCTACGGTGTCTGCGAAATGTCCGGAAATAAGATTCCTAAAGAGCGTCTCGAAGCCATTCCGTTCGCACGCTACACAGTCGAGTGCCAAGCCCAATGGGAGAAGGAAAACGGACATCTGCGAAGGCAGGGGAACACCGAATTTGGCTTTTCCAACGGCAGTAGACGTTAATTTACGTTAAAAATCGCCAATCAGACGATTCTCTGCTTGACGATCCGGCGCAAATGCGTAGTTTTCGCCCCCCCGCAAGGGCAGATCATTTTTATATCACATTTCACCAATTTTTAAGAACCATGGCACGCGATATCATCATCCTCGAATGCACCGAAGCCAAAGCCGAAGGGAAACCCACTTCGCGCTACACTTCGACACGCAACAAAAAGAGCCTCAACACACCAGGTCGACTGGAGAAGGTGAAGTACAACCCGTTTTTACGCCGTCGCACATTGCACCGTGAACTTCGCTAGCCGTTAAACTCTTTCTAAACTTTTTATTATGTCCGCAATATCTACTCCAAAGAACAAGGAACGCCGTATCGCTTATTGGAAGGCGAACCGCCCAATGCCTCACCGTCGTCACGACATCCCTGAAGCAGAGGTGAATTACAAAAACGTCGATTTGCTACAAAAATTCACCACCGAGACTGGGAAAATCCTTCCTCGCCGCGTGACTGGTGTTTCCGCAAAGCTTCACCGCAAAATCACCCGCGAGATCAAGCGCGCACGCGCCTGTAACCTCCTCGGGTAATTCCACATCACGCTGGACGAACCACTTTCCAAGCCTGTCCGCTGAATACGGGCAGGCTTTTTTGATGACCGAGCATGAAGGAACTCAAGGATACGCAAAATGAAGCCGATGATCGCAACATCGCGATTGATCGCGTTGGTGTGAAGGCTCTGAAATTTCCTCTTCAAGTTAGGAATAAAGACGGTAGCACGCAGCGTACTGTGGCGACCACTGCGCTCGCCGTAGATCTACCGCATCATTTCAAGGGCACGCACATGAGCCGCTTTGTAGAAGTGCTCAATTCTCACGGAAACTGCCTGGATGTGCGTGAAATGACTGCCATACCAGAAGAGCTTCTGGGGCGTTTGGATGCGCGTAAGGCACACGTCGAGTTCCGCTTTCCTTTTTTCCGAGTGAAACCCGCGCCAGTGACCGAGATATCAGGCGTCATGGATTACGAGGTCATTTTTGAGGCCGAATCTGATGTGGACGGAAACCACGATTTTGTGCTCACCGTGATTGTTTCTGTGGCGACGCTTTGTCCTTGCTCGAAGGCGATTAGCGATCGGGGTGCGCATAACCAACGCGGCACGGTGACCTATTCGGTTCGGTTTAATGAGCCGATCTGGATTGAGGATTTGGTCGATCTTGTGGAGTCGTCCGCCAGCTGCGAACTCTATAGCTTACTAAAGCGTCCGGACGAAAAAGCGGTCACAGAACGTGCTTATGATAACCCGGTGTTCGTGGAAGATCTTGTTCGCAATATCGCGGCTCGTTCTAACTCTCAGGAGAATATCCGGTGGTATCGCGTGGAGGCAGAAAACCACGAGTCGATCCATAATCACAATGCTTACGCGGTGATTGAGAAAGACTGTTCGTCCTAGGGGCAAAAATATACACGTTCGATCTCGTGAAAACGGGCGTGCAGTTTATTTTTCCTGCGTTAAAAAACGATATGGAAAATGATAACTACCTTCGCCGTCCTTATCTAACGTTGCCTGGCGCTACTGGCATGCCGGACGTTCACGAAATTATCGCTCAGATGCCGAATGAGCAAAAGCATCGCTTCGAGTCATCTGGCGAGTTTATTCGTCGCCTAGCGCACCGCGTCACCAAATGGCGTGAGGGGCTGCCGGAGGATCAGGAGCCCGCGATCCTTGCCTTGCTCAGTAACGGCGATTCTGTCGAGGTTCACACACTGGGTGAAGACGGTCATTCCAGTGTCGTGGTCGAGGGGATGCTGAACGGATCACCATGCATGTTCATCAGCCACCAATCCAGTTTCCAGATTGTCTGCTACACGCGCCAGATGGAAAAAGAAACGCCACGACGTAAAATTGGGTTTCACGTTGGTGGGGAGGAGATCGAAGCCTGATAGCTGGAATGTCCTTGAGGCAACGTCTGCAAATGTTTGAAAAATTGCCGCTTATTTCTTAACCAATTACCAAATAAGCAATCAAGGCAGGTAATGTCAGAACAAGAACGAGTATAAGGATGCTGCGCCACACGACATTGATAATCATACGTTGGTTACAATCTTTCAATTTTAATCTTTCTTTGCTCCCCATGATCATGGGATGTTGCGATTTTCAGACAGATGATTGCCTTTCCGGCGTTTAAGTGGATAGTGCTTATCCGCACGGCGACAACGCCCTACACATGCATGACTGACCTACTTATTTCACCCGCACGCGACAGTGGTTGCGACGACTTGGAGTTTCTCACTGAAGTCGTTCAGTCGGCAGCCCAGCAGCAGCGATCTCCCGTGGATGATGTGCTCGATTCGGGTAAAGTCGACGAAGAGCCATACCTTCGTGCCCTCGCCGAAAAGACGGGCATGGAGTGGGTCGCGAACATTCCTGATTTTGAAAACATTGAGTCGATACGCTCCGTGTGTGGACCCCGCGTGGCATTGGCGCACCAGGTGCTGCCTGTCGAAGTTATCGGAGAGGAGGACGCGCAGTGCTTGCTCCTGCTTACTTATGATCCTCTGAACTTGATCGCACGTCAGGCCGCTACCCAGCAGATCGATCTTCCTATCGTTTGGAAAATGGCATCACGCCGTAGAATTTACGATTCTCTGCGTAAGCTCTATGGCGTTGGAGCTGACACCTTTGAGCAAATCCTTGAGGGTCGCGATCTGGATTACGATAATTTGGAAACGGCGGACGAGGCTAACGTCATTGATGCCGATGAGGATGAAGAGGCGAGTGTTGTTAAATTTGTAAACCAAATCATTCGTGAGGCACTTCAGCAGCGTGCCACTGATATTCACGTTGAGCCTCTCCATGATAACTTACGGATTCGCTACCGTATCGATGGATTGTTAGTAGACGTCACTGTTCCAGATAATATCAAAGCACTGCAGAGCTCTGTCATTGCCCGATTAAAGATCATGGCGCATTTGGATATTGCGGAGCGCCGTCTGCCACAGGATGGACGTATCAACCTACAGTTTGAAGGTGATACCATTGATGTGCGGGTAGCTACCGTGCCAACCGTCGAAGGTGAAAGCGTAAGCTTACGACTATTAAACCAAGAAAAATTCACCATCGACCGCCTTCAGCTTGAGCCGTTTGTGCGGACAAAAATCGAGCAGTTACTCACGTTGTCGAATGGTATTTGCCTGATCACGGGACCTACTGGATCGGGTAAATCGACTAGTCTTTACTCTTTCCTCAGTGAGGTGAATTCGCCGGATACGAGGATTGTCACCATCGAGGATCCTGTTGAGAACAAGCTTCCCGGCGTTATGCAGATTGCGGTGAAATCTGAGATTGGTTTGACCTTTGCCAGCGGTTTGCGCTCTATTCTGCGTGCCGACCCTAACATTGTCATGATTGGTGAGATCCGTGACCTGGAAACAGCGGAGATTGCGATCCGGGCTTCTCTAACAGGTCACTTGGTGTTTAGTACCTTGCATACCAACGACGCCATCGGTGGTATCAGCCGCCTCATGGACATGGGAGTGGAGCCATTCCTTGTTTCAGCCTCTGTCCGTGCGTTTTTAGCCCAGCGACTTGTTCGACGGCTTTGTCCAAAATGTAAGACACCTCATGATCTTACTGCCAAGCAGCGAGAGGATCTTGAAATCCCCGACCACATTCAGGGGCAGTGTTATGATGCTGTGGGATGTGATGATTGCCGTAATACCGGATTCAGCGGGCGACTTGCTATTTACGAAGTGGTTCTACTCACTGAAGAAATGCAGGATCTGATCGTCAAGGGTGAGGACTCACGCAAGCTTCAAGCATGGGCATACAAGGATGGCTATGTTCCCATGCGAGAATACGGATGGCATAAGTGTCTGGGGGGGCAAACTACTCTGGAGGAAGTCATTTCTGTCACCAGCGCAGAGCTGGGATAAGCCAATTCTGAATCATTTTCATCTGATCTATCCATGGCAGTTTTTACCTACAGGGCACTTGCAAAAGATGGCAAGGTGAGCAACGGCGAAATTTCCGCCGCAGATCGACCTGAAGCTCTTCGTCTTCTCGATAAGAGAGGTCTTCAACCAGTTCAATTGTCTGCCGGCAAAGAGCTAACATCAGAGTCTTCAAAGAAAACGCCAGGAAACTCTGATAAAAAAACCTCAGCGAGCAAGGACGTAGCACGTGATGCCGATGGGCTTATCAAGCTGAAGCGTGCCGAGGTGGTGCTTTTCACTGAGGAGCTTAGTGAGATGTTAGGTGCTGGGCTTCAGCTTGAGCCGGCATTGAAGTCGATGGAGAATCGCGAGGAACTCGGTTCGCTTAAGGAGGTGTCACGTGGTGTTCGTCAGTATGTGCGTGACGGCGGTAGCTTCTCCCTCGCGTTGAAAAAAACCAGCGACAGCTTTGGCTCTCTCTACTGTAGTCTTGCAGCAGCGGGTGAGGCGAGTGGTGCACTCGATACGATTCTCAAGCGTCAGGCGTATTACCTGAAGACCCTTCAGGAGCTACAGAGTAAAGTGACTCTTGCATTAATCTATCCGGCTTTCCTTGTTGTTGCTGGTATTGGTGTCGGGATTGTCTGTGTGACTACACTGATTCCACGGCTAACTGATCTCATCGCCAGCACGCCGGGAGGGAAAATCCCCTTGGGGGTGAAGGCATTAATGGGAGCGAGTGATTTTTTCCGCGAGTGGTGGATCGTCATCATTCTTGTCGTCATTGGGGTAGTCCTCGTTTTCAAAGCTTGGAAAGATGCGGAGTCTAACAGGCTTTCTTGGGATCGCACTAAGTTAAAATTGCCGCTTGTTGGCGAAGTGATTGAATCGCGCTTTTATGTACAGTTCTTGGAGACCTTGGCTAATTTGGTCGAGAACGGCTTACCTCTTCTCCGGTCGCTCGAACTCTCCCGTGATGCCGCGCAGAATTTACACATCCGTGGTCATCTTGATCGAGTTATAGAAATGGTTGGCGACGGCCGTTCATTCTCACGTTCGCTACTCAACTCGGGTATTTTCCCGCCTCTATTGATCGACATGGTTTCAGTGGGGGAAAAAACAGGAAGGCTCGATAGCTCTTTGCGTCGAGCCGCTGAGCGTTACGATTCGGAGCTCAACAAGAAACTTTCGCGCGTCATGGCCCTGATCATGCCCGTCGTATTGATTATTATGGCTCTGCTTATCGGCACGATGGCGTATCTAATGATCACAGCCATTCTTCAAACGATCAATAACCTCGGTGGAAGGTAGTTAGCGGTCGTTTAAAAAGCCAGCTTGCCTGTGCCTCTTTCGATGATATTATTCAGGTATGAGCGTAAAAGAAATCCAGCGTGAACTAGCATCACTTCCTCCTGAGCAAAGGGACGAGGTGACAGCGTTTCTTTTTCATTTGCGTCATAAGGAAGACGAGAACTATCATTCAGAGATAGCAAAGAGGCTTGAGGATAAGACCGCCGAGAATTGGTTAAGTCCGGAAGATTTTGAAAAACGATTGACTCAATAGCAATCAACACATGCTATGAGAAATTATCGTGTGTCAATTCACGTCGATTTGTTGGAGGTTATTCCTGCAAGAGGCAAGGCTAGGGAGCAGATTATGGAGTTTGTGAAATCCCTATCACACTCACCCAGCCTCGAAGGAGATTATTCGGAGAAAGATGATACGGAAAGGTCATTGGAAGTGTCTGTTGTAGGTGATTACGCAATTGTTTTTTGGGCTGATATTCCGGCAAATATGGTGATGGTGGTGGACATACGGAGAGCGGATCATTAAAAGATCATCAGTTATGTCTCAGGAAAAAAAGGAAGTCGCTGCAATGCGTGAAGAATATGGGAGTCGTGAATTACGCCGAAAAGAGTTGGCGAGAAATCCAATTGTGCAATTCGATCAGTGGTTTGCTGAAGCTCGCGAGGTGGAAATTCATGAACCTAATGCCATGACGCTCTCAACGATCGGTTTCGATGGTTGTCCTGCATCTCGCACTGTCTTGATGAAGTTTTTTGATGAGAACGGCTTTGTTTTTTATACCAATTATGGAAGTGCCAAAGCTAAGGAGATTGCCGCCGTGCCCAAGGTTTCGTTGCTGTTCCCTTGGCTGCCATTGGAACGTCAGGTGCGTATCGAAGGGGAGGTGGAAAAGGTCAGTATGGCTGAGTCGCTCAAGTATTTCGCCTCTCGTCCACGTGAAAGCCAGATTGGCGCTTGGGTGTCTGATCAATCAAGCGTCATTGACTCCCGTGCTCTGCTCTTGAACAAGATGCAGGAGATCAAAGCCAAATTTAAAGGTGGCGATGTCCCGCTGCCTAGTTTCTGGGGAGGTTACCGGGTAAAACCAGTTAGAATCGAGTTCTGGCAAGGAGGAAAAGGTCGGGTGCATGACAGATTCCGATACAGCCAGAAAAATGGTGACTGGAAAATCGAACGGCTAGCTCCGTGATCGTTACTAACCTAGCGCTGCTTATTTGCCTTGCGTCTGAGCTTTTGCATTTCCTTGGCGTATCCCTTGCCGAGAAGTAGCATGCTCTCTTTGTCAAAATGCCACCGATCCATGGTGTTGAGCTTTTGGGAACTAACGTAACCCGTGTGTGGAACGGTGTTCGGTAATTGAGCAATCTGCTCGTTAATTTTTTCAACCTTTTGAACCTGTCCGGCAATGAAGGGAAGGTCGGGGGCATCAAGATCCTTGCGGAGGTCCTCGATGAGGGCTTTTAACTTATCGAAGTAACCATCGGGATTACCTTGGTTACTCTCTCCCTGATGCCAGAGGATACCCTTTAGCGTGCCTGTTTTCTGGGCTTCTTGAGCTCGGCGTACTGCCTCCTTGTAGAATCGGGTGCCTTTTTTCCATTGCTCAATTTTAGTGCCGCCCTTGGCATTGACTACCAACCCAATTGAGATGTCTTTGTCGCTCTTCAGCATTTCCTGAGAAAAACTGTAGCCAGGATTTAATTTTTGCATTCCTGCGCCTTTTCGAATTGTAGAATAAATATTCAAAGGGTTTTTGGCAGGCTCCCAGCTGTCTTTTCCATTCAGCAGATAACATCTGGGAATCGCTGATGCTTCTTTTTCCGAAAATGGAGCGCGGCCTGCCATGTTGGACTGACCTATAAGCAGGTATATGTGTAGATGCTCTTTTTCACCCTCATAAGTTGTTGGTGACTTTTCTTGGGCTTGGGAAGTTGTTGTCAAAATCCAAAAAATGCTAAGGGGTAGCCACGTGATATATTTTGTCTTTTTCATATGATCGGTTGTTGTGCAGTCATACTTGCACACGTTTTAAGATAGCGGCTTTTGCAG
This sequence comes from Akkermansiaceae bacterium, assembly GCA_045106535.1. Taxonomy (GTDB): domain Bacteria; phylum Verrucomicrobiota; class Verrucomicrobiia; order Verrucomicrobiales; family Akkermansiaceae; genus Oceaniferula. Next base: position 28,332 of record JBGCEU010000102.1, read on the forward strand.
GATCGCTCGCAGTTAAATGCGCGATGGCGATGGAGATGGCGTCGGCAGCATCATGAGGAGGTGTCTCCCTGAGCCCTAATAAAGTACGAACCATAAAGGCTACCTGCTGCTTGTCCGCGTTGCCATTGCCAGTGACGACTTGTTTGACCTTCTTTGGTGAATACTCGTAAGTTTTGAGTCCTGCTTCGCCAGAGGCAATTAGAGTAGCGGCCCGGGCGGCGCCCATGGTGATGGCAGTACGATGCGACTGCACGTAGATGATGCCCTCAACAGCGGCTTCATCGGGATCCCATTTCTTGATGAGGTTAGCAATGCCCGTGTGAATAGCGGAGAGCGCACCTGACTGGGGTATTTTGCTCGGTATGGATATGACCCCAAAGTCACAAACTTTTTGCTGTAGATGATCGCCCTCTAACACCGCGTAGCCTGTGTTGCGGATGGCGGGGTCAATGGCGATGACTTTCACGCCTGAATAATAAACAAATTAGCGAATAACGAAACACCGAATTACTTTCTCCGTCTGCGTGGTGCAGGCCGGCGCTTTTTCCGAACAGGCTTCGCAGGAGAGTCATCTAACAGTGCTGTGTAAGTGTAGCTGAAGTTCTCCAGCTTACGGCGCTCGATTTTCTTATCGACGAAATTTTCAACCGAAGTGGCGAAGTCTATTTCGTCGGCTGTCAAAATAGTAAAGGCATCACCTTCGGATTCTGCACGACCCGTCCGCCCGATGCGGTGTACGTAGTCCTCGGCGTTTTCCGGCACACGGTAGTTGATTACGTGAGTAACAGTCGAGATATCGATGCCACGAGCCGCAACGTCAGTAGCGACAAGGATGTTGTATGTGCCGTCCTTAAAGCCGCTGAGAGCTTTCAGTCTATCCGACTGTTTAACATCCGAGTGCATGGCGACCACTTCATCGTGTCCTGTTCCCTTGATTAGTCCGGTGACTGTATCCGCCTCTTTTCTTGTGCGGGTGAAAATCATCACCGAGTGGAAGTCAGTTTTCTTTAGCAAAGCGAGGAGTAGATCGTCCCGCTGATCCATGGAGACTGGATAGAAAGCATGATTGATGGTATCGGCTACTGCACGACGGGCAATTTCTACCGACTCAGGCTCATACAAGCACCACTGAGCAAAGCTCTGGATCGCTGGTGGCATTGTGGCAGAGAAAAAGAGGGTTTGACGCGATGTCTCCTCGGTGTTCCATGGGCAGAGGTTGACTATTTTTCGTACGATAGGAAGAAACCCCATGTCGAGCATTCTGTCTACCTCGTCGAGGATAAGAATTTTCAACTCACCAAAACGCATGGTGCCACGATAAAAATGATCAACGAGACGTCCTGGAGTCGCGACTACGATGTCCGCTTCTTTCATTTGCTCGTCCTGTTTTCCGTATCCCATACCGCCATAAATCAGAGCGACCTTGCAGCCGGTATGTTTGCCGTAGTGTTCAAACTGCTCTGCGACCTGATGAGCAAGCTCACGGGTGGGTTCGAGCACGAGAATCTGAGGTTTGCCGATGGGTTTGATTTTCGACAGCGAGGGCAGCGCGAACGCCGCTGTTTTACCAGTTCCGGTCTGCGAAGCACCGATCACATCCTTGCCCTCGAGAATCAGGGGGATGGCTCTGGCTTGAATAGGAGTGGGGGTCTCATAGCCGGATTCAGTGACGGCAGAGAGGACGGTATCGGATAGCCCGAGATCGGAAAATGACATGCAAAGGGGGTAGAGAGATTACCTGCGACTGTAAAGGTTAATGCTGACTGCGTACTATCCAGCAAACTGATCTTTTATCTCTATGAGGCACTAATTTGGTATTGCAGGGGCTTGAATGAGCAAGCAGCCCTCTAAGAGAGGCTGAAGAATCTGCATGTGGATATCGCTTTCCTCTTCAAGAGCCTTGCCGAATCGTTCTTCAGCTTGACGTAGAGCGTAATCGAGATCGGCGCGCAGGATAGCATTCGACGGGCCATGTACGATGGCTGCTAGTATGCAGTGTTCACCTCGGCGGATCATGAGATTGCGAGTGTCTCTCCACTTGATCCACGGCTTATCGTCATCCTTGTGCTCGCTCTCTTTACTGGCGATTTTTCTGACCGTGCTCTCGACCTTTTCTGGTTTGGAGTGTCGGGCAGGATCTTGGCTTGCATAGGATATGAGTGAACGACTATGCGGGCGCAGTAGATAGACTTCTTCTACTTGATAGCGTCTCGTGTAATCGAATACAATATCATCGTAGGTTCGGCTGCTAAACATGGCACGTAGTTTCCAACCAAACTTATCCCATCCAGAGACCTCATTGAATGGGCTAGCATCCCGCATTTGTTCTGCAATCGCTCTGCGAACAGTGCTTCTGAGCATAGGCTCCAGGTACGTATGGATTCCCTGACTCGGCGTGTAAAGGAACTGATCGACAACTGGGTTGATGATTGGCTGTATTGCGACACGTAAATCTTCGTCAGTGAAGTCAGGTAATTCGCTATTTATCGTATCAGCTTCTAGTGATTCTTCTGTTTTTTCCTCAGTTTTGTCTTCTGTGGTCTCAGGGCTGAATTTACTATACTGAGGTGCCGTTTTTCTAAGGTCGTCAAAGTTGGGGCGTGATGTAACTGGTTCTGCCGGGCTGTCTTCTGGTTGTTCGAGGAACGTATCACGTGCAAGAGGAAATGACACTTCAGGCGCAGAGGGCACTGGGAAAGCGGGCAAGTCGCTCAGTTTCTCCACCTTAATCTGAGACGAAGTAGAAACGTCATCCGCCGCGCCTTTTGTGGGCATCTGCGGCACGGATGCGTATTGCTCAGATGAGCTTACGAGGTCGACTGATTCAGAATTTACAGAATCGGGCTGATGATAGCGCGAAAGGTAGTGATCCAAATCATCCATAGACATGGCTGCCTGACTTGCCATGGCTCCGAGGGAGGGTAGTTCAGGTAGAGCCTCTATGGCTTGTGACTGGGTCTCAGTCACAGAAATCTCTGAACCCAAAGGCATCGAATCAAGATTTTCAAATTGCTTGTTCCAGCCTTGGCGGATTTTAGTTAGGTCAATTTCGGAAGCTGATTGCTTGGGGGATGTACTAGAGATATCGCCTGTGGACAGGTCTGCTGTCGGAAGTGGTGGCATTGGATCCTTTGACACAGAGATTAAATGCTATTGTTTTAGAGTGGTTTGGAGAAACTTCTTACCTGTTATGCAGATGGATCCTCAGGAGACAACGTGAATGCATCTAAACTGCTTAAGTTTGGAATAGATGATGTGCTCTCAGGTTCTTTATTGAGTGGCGTTAGAGTACTTGCAGGAGCTGAAGGTGGGACGGCGTCGCCCATGGCAGCACTCGCTATCCTTGCTAGTCGTGTTGTTAGTTCCTGACGATCCACTTTGTCTTCAGATAGGCCAGAGATCTGACCGTCCATACGGTTTTTCCACTGCTGAATCTCGCGGTGGAGGTGCTCCATGATCTGTCTCGAATGAGCGTCGATGCGTGATGCCATTTCTGAGCTTAGGCCTTCTAACTTCTTCGTGATATTGTCACCACGGTTAGCTTCCACGCTCAAAAGACGTTTGGAGGTTTCGTCCATTCGGGAAGCCGCATTGTCGATTTTTTTTGCCAGATCGTTGATCTGTTGAGTTCGAGTGCTGGTTTCCTGTTGTAGCTGCTGCCGGATGTGAGTTGTCATCTGCTGAACCTCCTGATGAGAAGAGTTGATTTTCTGTTCCGCTTTCAGCATTTGCTGTGAGACGATTTTACTCACTTCGCTGGACTTATCCTGCACTTTTGTTTCAAGGTTTTGGATGCGGTCATTGACGAGTGCCATATCGCGTCCTACGAGGATCTCTCGGATCCTTTCGACCTGTTCAGCGGGGTTTACGGATTCAGCTGGATTCATTATAATTGGGGAATAAGGGTGTTAGATGTAAGGGGAGATAAAGGGTGGATTGATTTCAAATAAACCGACGAAACACGTGATTTGCTGAAATATTTCGAATAATATTAGTGTAGGCTGCGCTTCCTTGTAAATGGCTATTCGCAAGCTTCGCTTTTCTTGATATTTGACCAGCAAATAGAAAAGCCTGCCGAGAGGTCTGATTTGCAGGTGGATTGCATCACAACCTATGATATAGAGATACCAAGATGGCCGACAAAGAGAAGGAGGACAAAGAATTGCAGGAGGGGTATGCCCATACCCGTAAGAGTCTGATCGCACGACTGGATAACTGGGAAGATCAGAGAACCTGGGATGACTTTTACAAGACCTACTGGAAACTAATCTATGCGGTAGGTCTTAAGGCTGGCCTACGCTCCGATGAGGCATTTGATGTGGTGCAGGAAACAATTCTCTCAATTGCCAAACAAAGTAAGAAAAACATGTATGACCCTGATAAAGGATCATTCAAATCTTGGCTGATGAATATGACGCGATGGCGGATTAACGATCAATTTCGTAAGCGCAAAAAAGACACAGCAATGAACATCGGTGAGTGGGATGAAGAAGGCCGTAAGACCTCCGTTATTGACCGCATGGAGGATCCAAATAGAGGGACGCTGGAGAGACTCTGGGACGTCGAGTGGAAAAAGAATCTTGCGGATGCGGCGTTAGCGAGAGTGAAATCTCAGGTTTCTCCAAAACAATATCAGATATTTGACTGCTACGTGATTCGTGAATGGGAAGCCGAAAAAGTGCAAAAGCAGTTAGGTGTTAGTATGTCGCAGGTGTATCTCGCCAAGCATCGCGTTGGAAAAATTCTCAAAAAAGAATTGGCGAGGCTAAACGACGATGAGGGGTAAGACACGTCCAGAGCCGATCATTCCGGATCACGAGGTGCTGCGTAAAATCGGCGGTGGTTCATATGGTGAGGTTTGGTTAGCCCGTGGTGTCACGGGCGCTTTACGTGCAGTAAAGGTGGTTAGGAGAGAGGATTTTGAGGACGAGCGAGGATTTGAGCGTGAGTTTGAGGGTATTCTTAAATATGAGCCAATCTCTCGAAGCCACCCTGGACTGATTAATATTCTACATGTCGGGCGTAGCCTGAAAAGCGACAAGAATGAGTTCTATTACTATGTGATGGAGCTGGGTGAAGACATCAATTCGGGTAGCGAAATAAACGCTGTCGAATACGAGGCTCGAAATCTTCGCACCGACATGAAAAAGGCGGATGGCAAGCCGATAGATGTAAATGTGGTGATTGAAGTGGGGCTATGTCTTGCTGAGGCACTTGAGCATTTACATGGCAAAGGTCTGGCGCATCGGGATATTAAACCGTCTAACATTATTTTTGTAGATGGTAAGGCGAAGTTGGCAGATATCGGTCTAGTGGCTGCGCGTGGGCAGCGGACTTTTGTAGGAACTGAGGGATTTGTCCCTCCAGAGGGGCCTGGTTCTGCGCAGGCTGATGTCTACGGCCTTGGAAAAGTCCTTTATGAAATGGCTACAGGGAAAGATAGACTCCAGTTTCCTGAGCTGCCTGATGAATTTCCTGATAATACAAATGTAAAACGCTGGATGGCGCTTAACCAAGTGGTTTGTGATATCTGTGAGCCGAGGGTCTCCAAACGTACTATCAAAACGGCCAGTGCACTCGCGATCGCATTAAAGAGATTACAGCACGGCAAGAGAGTTAAGCGCCGATCTCGGGGGGTGGCGCTGACATTAGTCCCCATAGCTGCTTGCTTACTGTTATCCGGATGGCTATTTAGAGAGCATATTCCGTGGTCTAAGAAAGAACCTGAGAAAGTAGTGAGGATTGCGCCCTTACCACCCAAGGTAGAATATGGTTATGTGAAAGTGATCAGTGAGCCAGAGGGAGCTGAAGTATACGATGGTGAAGGAAATTTCCTAGATATCACACCGATGAAAAACATTCGGATGCGGGCAGGTCAGCGTTATGAATTTGAGTTCAGGTTTGAAGGTTACCGAACCGAGAGGCAGGAGGGGATCGTATTAGCCAATCAGACGCAAGTAGTTGAAAAAGTAATGTCAATTTATGCTCCGCCAGTTGTTGGGCAAGAGTGGGTGGATAATTTTGGAATCCATTATCAGCCTCAGGACGGTCACCATGTGAGCGAAGGTTTTGTCCGAGGCTATCAGTGGCGAAGATTCGTTGAGGCCACTAAAGTTAAAGCAAAGGCTGAGTTTATTAAGCACAGTGAAAGCGGTGTTGTTAGGCAAATCGTTGTGGCTCGACCAGAGGATGCAGAAGCATATTGCCAATGGCAGACAGAACTGGCAGCGAATGAGGGATATCTCAACGAGATACAGTATATTTCGCCTAAACTAGCGTCCGGCTTCAACAGTAGGGAAATGTCAGCCACTGCGAAGAAAAACAAAATGGTTCCGTTCCAATGCCTGGTTAAAAATATACCATTTGCACAGTTGGAGATTAACACCGTGCCGGGGGGGGCTTCCATTTCTGTTGGTGAAGAATACAAAGGGATTGCTCCGCTCACTCTTACCCGGGTTAAGCCGGGTGAGACTGAGGTGACGATTGAGTTAGATGGGTATCGTCGCGTTGTGCGCAAAGTGAACCTTAAAGACGGCGCCCAGCAAAAAATGAATGTGAATCTTCAGCTAAACAATAGCGTAGTATTTGGTAAGCCGTGGGAAAACAGCTTGAAGATGAAATTCGCTCCAGTGGGTGATGACTTAATGGTATCGATCTGGGAAACACGCGTGTCTGACTATGATACCTATGTGCGCGAAGCCAAAGCTGAGAAATTACCTCCGGCTGGATTTCCTCAAGAACGGACACATCCAGTGGTTCAAGTTTCTCGCATCGACGCACAGCGTTTCTGTCAATGGTTAACTGAACGGGAGCGACGGCAAGAACGTATTTCTTCGGATGCCACCTACCGCCTCTTGACTGATGAGGAATGGAGTCTATTGGTCGGTATAGAAGAGAATCCGGGTGACCTCCCGTCTATCAGGGAATTTCGTCCAGAACGTATTTTCCCATGGGGAACTGAGTGGCCACCTCAGAATGCTGATATTGAAGTGGGTAATTTGGCCGATCAAGCAGCGGCGCAGGCTGCAGACGTTAGACGGTCTCGCACTCTTCTTGATTACAATGATGGTTTCGAAAAAACGGCACCAGTCGGATCGTTTCCTCCTAACGAGTTAGGGATTTACGACTTGGCAGGAAATGTCCACGAGTGGGTCTCTGACGACTATGAAGGTATGGGTAACTTTGGAGTGCTTCGTGGAGGCGGGTGGAACAGCTATTCGAATAAGGGGTTGCTTGTCACCGCAAGGAATGCGGTTCGTGCATCAAAGCGGAGTTACTTCTATGGTTTTCGAGTTGTGCTGGCGCGGCAGGCAAAACTCATGGAGTCCTCAATGAGTGAGGAAGAAGAACCAACTGTGAACGATAACGATAATTAATCATGATAGAAGTTACCACTAATTACCTTGGACAGCTCCGCTGCCGCAATACTCATCAGCCTTCTAATGCCGAGTTTGAGACCGACGCCCCTGTAGACAATAATGGTAGAGGTGAGTCATTTTCTCCCACGGATTTAGTGGCAACCGCACTCGCTAGCTGTATGGCTACGATTATGGGTATAGTTGCAGATCGTAAGGGGCTCGACCTCACCGGTATGCAAATCACAGTTTCAAAACATATGTCCCAAGATCAACCAAGACGTATAGCAAAGCTTGATGTGAAAATCGAAATGCCACTTCCTGAGGGGCATTCTGATAGGAAAATGTTAGAAAGCTCGGCCTTGAGTTGCCCTGTGCACCAAAGCCTGCATCCTGATATCGAGGTGCCGATCAAGTGGTGTTGGCAAACTTCTGGGAATTGATGAGCTAATAGTATGACGTGGAGGAAGTATTTGGTGAATAAAGCGCGCTACATCACGGCAGGTATTTTAGCTTGCTTAGCTTCGCCATGGGCATGGTATCACCAGCAGATTATTCTGAGCAAAGGACGCTTACTCAGAGCTAGGGAGCAGGAAATATGTGCACACTTGGGAATCCTATATTCGGAAAATCTCAGGATTATGGAGGTGTCGCAGATACCTAACCCATTGAGAAAATACTCCCATTGTTTCAGCGAGCAACTGATGGAGAGATTTTTAGCCGACATCAGTGGGATTACCCTAGGGCAAGGGATTTATGTGCGTAAGATACATGCAGATTCGCTGGAGCTAATCTCTCATGAACTGGTGCATATTCGGCAATATCAGCATGCAGGTTCAATTTGGAGATTTATGAGAGAGTACATTTATCAGTGTCTGACTGAGGGTTACTATGATGCTCCGTGGGAAGTGGAGGCTAGGCTAGGCTCAGCCAATGTGATCAACTGAAGTTCTCCACAAAATCTATGATATTCTCTATACAAACTGCAGGGTGTTTCTGGAGAATCATATGGGGTGAGTCGATCCAGTGCACACGTGCCTCTGGGTAGCGTGCCTCCAATCTTTGTTGAGCTTCCCATGGGATTAGGTTGTCGTCTTTGGCCTGTAATATGAGCATTGGTAAACCTTTAAGCTGTGGGGAATCTTCAGTCTCTAACTCTAGTATTGCTCGAACCCGCCTGCTTAACGTAGACGATGAAATTGAACGCATGATTTTTCTGAGTTCTTGAACTTCGTCATCATTGGATTCTTCCCCAATGAGGAAATGCTGCAGTGCCTTGCGCGGAGGCTTTACCATAAACAGAGGCCGTAATGGGAGTAGTGCAATACCAGGATTTAGTGGGGCGTCACAGAAACTGGAGGCTAAAACAACCGCTGATACTTCTTCTGGTCTCAGTGATGCGAGCCTCGTTGCAAGCGGTCCAGAAAAAGATTCGGCAATTAAGACTCGCTGTGTTCCCTCAAGATTATCTAACTCCTCATCCAGCCACTTGCTCAGATAGGAGTAATCTTGTTTGCCCTTTGCTGGCAAATTTACCCACTCGCAAGCTTGCTCGGCAGGCAGGTTTGCTCTGAGCTTTTCATACAGCTCATCCGTGCCATGTAATCCTGGCAAAAATGTCCACACTTGATCACGCGTTGCTTGAGATGCTGACATAAACTTAGGTGCATCATAACCTTTTGGTAAGCCGATGACAAGAAGTTGCTCGCCATACAGAAAATTACTCATTAGGATTCTATTATGATGAGAAAACGTTTTGCACATTCCACACTTTTTACGGTGTTAATTTTTGTTAGTAGCCTAGCTTGCAATTACTCCCAAGCTGGTGATTTTGAGAAGTCATTTCGTCAGCAAGTCGTTACTTTTCTGGATAGTCTCGACGCCGATCAACAAAAGTTGTGTTTGCTGCCACTCAAAGACAAAAATCGCTGGCATATGCAGTACACCGGAGGCAAGCGACCGGGGCTTGAGATTAAAAGCCTGAATGAAACCCAGCAGAAGCATATGGAAAAAGCGCTGCGCATGGTACTATCTGACCATGGTTGGGACATGGCAAATAAAGTAGCGGCACAAGACGGAGAACAGAAACTGGGGAAGTATTTTCTGACCTGTTTTGGTGATCCCCGCAAAGGTGGGGACTACGCATTTCGTCTTGCAGAGCATCATCTCACGGTAGTTCATCTGGAAGTTGCGAAGGGTGAGGCATCAGAATTTGGTCCCATCCTTTTAGGTGCTAATCCTCCCGATTTATGGAAGGCGGATGAAAAGGCTATCATGGACGTATGGAAGGCGATTAAGAACGATAAGGTTCTGATCAAAAGTAAGGCTGGGATTGCTAGCAAACCTATGCCTGAAAATGAAGGTATGCTATTTACAGAACTGAACGCCAATGCCCAGGCTGCGCTCAAGTCCGCTTGGAGCCAGCGAATCAGTATCTTTCAGCCAGCCATCCAAAAACGAATCAATAAGCTACATAAGGCACGTGGTGGTTGGGAGAAGTCACGTGTTGCGTATTACAAGGAGGCCGCGGAAAAACGCTGTGCGGATGGTGGCCGCTGGGACTTTAAATGTGGATTACCGGGCATGGTCTGGGACTATGAAGCCAGTCGAGGGCATATCCATACCAGCCTCTGGGTGAAATAGATTACGCGCATATCCAGAAATCCACTCCCTCGATTCTGTTAGCTTCTACTAGCTCGGCACGAATACTGTCTCGGGCTCCACGTGTTCCCACGTAGCTTACGATTACAGCCTTTTCCTCCGTAGGCAGTTCTGATGCGGAAACAACTGGTCTGTCCTGAATTTTACGCCCAATTTTGCGAGGATCAATATCGATGAAGCCTGATGCGGGCTTCCATGCCTGCTCAAGCGGGCGAGCACACTTCCTTGCAGGCCGTCCAGCTCCCCATACCCAGAGCTCGCGATCACTGCAGCCAACTGATGCGATAGCTTCGGCTATATATTTTGCCTTACAGCGATGAAACGCCATCGGGTGATAGCGTGGGTCGTTTCTTGATAGTCGTGTCGGCGGATCATGCCAGTCGTAGAGTGTTTCATCGACTTTACCGATTCTAACACCTGAATTGATCCAGCGCAGTATCATCTCATAATCCTCGGGGAATGCCCCGTGTCGATAACCTCCATATTGCTCTATAAGCACTCGGCGATACATCAGCGTAGGGTGGGGGAAGGGAAGATCGATAAAGCGATTTAGAGCAATTTCTCCGGGTGTTTTGTGCTGGTTCGTCCATGCAACATGGTGTGCGTATCCTGCGGATTTTTCGGAGTCTCCTGCGAATTCAGCGATGCAACTGACTGCTCCCAGATTTGAGTTTTCCTGTAATGCCTTGTATTGCAGCTCCAGTCTATCAGGACGCGATAAATCATCGGCATCCATTCGCGCTATACACGGTGCCAGTGATAGCGAAAAACCATAGTTAGAGGATTCCACCACGCCTCTGTGGTCGCTGCGTATGATGGATATTCTTGAATCGTTTGACGCGAGGGCAGCTATTATTTTAGCACTAGTATCACTTGATCCATCGTCGATCACAATAAGCTCCCAGTCATGCATCGATTGTGTCTGGATGCTTTCTACTGCACGTGCCACCGTGGCCTCTGCATTGTAGCAGGGCATAATTACGGAAACTCTTGGCAATTGACTGGTGATGAAGCAACCTAGCCTAGTTAATCATTAACCGTGAATACGAAAATGGTTTAGCTTTTTTTAGCATACAGAAATGAATATTTATGTCAGGTTCCCAATAACCTATAACAATTACGATTGAGATGAGTGAAGAAAACTACCAGCCTAACGATTTTATCCCTAAACCCTGCAAGGAAGACTGGCACGCAATGACGGGACACGAACAGAGGCGCCACTGTGCGAAATGTGATACCAAAGTGCATGATCTCACAGGTATGTCAGCCGATGAAATTCTTTCCATGCGGGCAAAAAATGGAGGCAAGCTATGTGGAGCCTTTCGTCTTGGGCCTGCGGTTGGTAAGCCGCTTGCACTCGGATCTGGAATAGCATCGTTAGCGCTTGCATCGTGTTCCAAAGAAAAGGAAGTCGTGCTTCCTGGTATTGTCTGTGAGCCGCCTGCTAAACACGAGCCTGCTGAGAAAAAATTAACCCAGAAGGCGGATAAGACATCCGCTGCAACTAAGCCCGTCGTTCCTCAGTCGAACAAAGAAAAGCTGCTGAAGTTGGAAAAAATCGAGCCAATGCTTCTTGGTAAAATATGCCCAAAGAATGCTCCTGATCCTGAACGTGATGTTGGACCGATCTAAACGACTTGATTTTTTTTCTTTGGTCTTTTGTTGCGCAGTTTTTTCACCAATATCACGGCGTGCAAGAGCCATTGGACAACATCATATTGAGTGTAGAGAAAATCGTAAAAAAAGTTGGTGCGTTCCAGCTTCAGCATTTCCGTAAACTTCCCGTCGGAGCGGATGCTGTGAAGGCCGTCCGTGAGACGGTTTCCTTTGTCGATGTGGAATCTGAAAAAATGTTGCATCAGGAGTTGATGCCGCTGGTCGATGGCGCGGGGTTCTTTGGTGAGGAAACAGGGAAGTCTGGCTCGCAGGAACTCGTCTGGATCGTTGACCCGTTAGATGGTACAACAAATTTCCTCAGTGGCCTTGATCAATTTTCGGTATCCGTGGCACTCGTCAAAGACGGCGAGCCAGTTCTGGGCGTTGTCTACAAGCCGTTTAGCGATGAAATGTTTGCTTCGTACAAAGGAGGAGGTGTTCGTTATAATGGTCAGGTTGCAAAACCTGCGCTGCCTGATTCCGTGGCAGCCAATGCGATTTTCATGACCGGATTTCCATACCGTTCTCCGGACGTCGCTGATCAATTTTTTACTGCGGCTGCAGATATTCTAACACTGGGAAGAGGCATACGCCGGTCAGGCAGTGCGGCACTTGATGTTGCCAATCTCTCCTTGGGCTGGATTCAGGGGTTCTGGGAAACGGATCTACAGCCCTACGATGTGGCTGCCGGGATCCTGATGATGCGCGAAAACGGAATTATAGTAACAAATCACAATGGGGAGCCATACGATATGTTTGCCGACCGGCTCATGGTCGCTGCCTTACCGAATGTTCATCCCAATTTGTTAGGGTCAGTGCGGAGTGCATACATTGAGTTCAATTAGAAAACTCCGTCTATCGATATTTTTGATATGGAGTAAGACTATTGATGCTTCTCCTCAGATTCATTGAAAATGCATGTTTTTACAAACAGTTTACTGTCAGTGAGTAACTTGCTACATACTATATTCTCCATGAAACTCATATTAATATTATCAATGAGCCTGTCAGCTATCTCTTTTGCTGATAGTAAAATACTGATGCCCTCCAAGGAAAAAGGCAGGGAGCAGCTTCCGTATGCTAGTGCCGATGGAAAACACTTATCGCTCGATGATTACCTCGCTTACCTGAAGAAAGAATCGAAACTTAAGTACGTTCTTGCCCCCATCCCCGACGGATGAAATCGTCATGGTCACCTAGTTGAGGTGGCAACGAAAAAGACGGTTCTCTCTTTCTCTGGCCCTATGACTGGACGCGCATTCTTGGGCGCCATTTCTAGCGATGATCGCTGGCTTGTATCCAGAAAGTTTTTTGCTCAAGAACTCACACTGTGGGACATCACCACGGGCAAAGAGGTTCGAGGGTTTAAAGGTATGAAAGGATTACCTTTATCCATCCAGTTTTCTGACGACGATCAGAAAATTGGAGTGCATTCCACTGAAGGGGAGACGATCATATGGGATCGTGAGACGGCCAAAATTCTGAAACAGGTGAAGGATTCCAAGGTTAGCCTCAAGAATTTACTGAACTAATGCGGGAATCCAATGATCGATCAGTTCGGCTAAGCATCGTTAGACTCGGTGTACACAGTCTTCTCGAGATCCAGCAGGAACTGCTTGATCTTTATACCGCCTGCATATCCTGTGAGCTTTCCATTTTTACCAATGACCCGATGGCAGGGAACAAAAATTGAGAGGGGGTTTTTCCCATTGGCTGCCCCGGCAGCACGCACAGCTTTTGGTTTCCTGATGATTTGGGCAATCTCGGAATAGGTGCAGGTTTGCCCATAGGGAATGGTCTGAAGGGCTTTCCAAACTTCTTGCTGAAATGGGGTGCCTTCCGGCGCGAGCGGAATGCTAAATTCGTGCCGCTTTCTTAGGAAATATTCAGCTAGTTCTTGCGCGGCGTTTTTTAGTATCGAGTGATCTTCGTTTTTAACCCAGTTCTTATCAGTTTGAACTTGCTGGCATACGTGATCCACGGCGAGTAGACCATGTTCACTAGCTCGTAGCCGTAACTCGCCAATGGGGCTACTGATGTGGGTATAGGAAATCATTTGGTTAAACATATCATTTTTTCACCTGCACTTCATCATCTTTTCACATTTCTTGTGCAAGATACCCGCAATGAAAAAAAACGAACGAGAAAAAATCACCATTGAACTGCCCACGAGCGTTTATCATGCATTACGCAATGAGGCAAAGCGACGAGGGCTTGATCTGCCGGAATTTATAAGGCGGAAAATTGAGCTCAAGCCTGCGGATCCCAGTTTGTTAGCCGGGTTGCCTCTGCGGGAGATATTGTCACGGACAACACCCGCCGACGGCGGGGACAGGCTGGATTTTTTCCACTGATACCATTTCATCTGGCAAGTTGGCACTATAGGCTGGGGGTTCCCAAGTGTAGAAGAGCTTTCCAAGCTCTTGGCAGTTTATATAAAGAGCTAGGAAAGCTCTTCTACTTCGCGCGGCGACTGGTTATACCAAGCAGTGAAACAAACGGGACGATTGACGAGATGGAATTCTGTTCTGACAAGACACGACGAGGGAATGGTGCGGGCACCATGACTAAGGAGAAACGCAGTCAGAACAGAATTTCATTCGGAATCCTCATTGGACACGGAGTGAATTTTCTAAAACATCAAAAACCCTAAACCGTCTCGTCTGTTTTGCGGAGTGGTATTATAACCATATTCACCGTGTCTACTTGCCTGCGAGAACCACATACCAAAAAACGGTCACGGAGAAACACTCCGTGACCGTTTGAAAATGCGTTTCCGCCAGAATTAAGCCTCGACGCTGTCGATGGTCTGGAGAATACGGCTAGCAATCTTGTATGGGCAGCCCTGTGAGTTTGGACGACGATCCTCAAGGTAACCCTTGTAGGCATCGTTCTCAACGAAGCCGTGAGGCACACGGATGGATGCACCACGGTCGGCGACACCCCATGAGAACATGTCGATGCTCTGGGTCTCGTGAAGACCGGTGAGACGCTGGTCGTTGTCAGGTCCGTAGACAGCGATGTGCTCTTCGGTGAACTCTTCGAACTTGTCCATGAGCTTCAGGAAGTAGTCTTTACCACCTGTCTCACGCATGAATTCGGTGGAGAAGTTCGCGTGCATACCGGAGCCGTTCCAGTCACCAGTCAGTGGCTTACAGTGCCACTCGATATCGACTTCATATTCCTCAGTGAGGCGAAGCAGAAGGAAACGTGCCATCCAGATCTCGTCGGCGGCACGCTTGGATCCTTTTCCGAATACCTGAAATTCCCACTGGCCTTTGGCGACCTCGGCATTGATGCCCTCGTGGTTGATTCCGGCGTAGAGGCAGAGCTCAAGGTGGATGTCGGCAATCTCGCGAGCGATTCCACCCACGTTTTTGAATCCAACACCGCAGTAGTATTCACCCTGTGGGTTAGGATAGCCGCCCTTGGGAAATCCAAGTGGCACACCGTCTTTCATCATGAAGTATTCCTGCTCAAATCCGAACCATGTACCTGGGTCGTCCTTGATACCGGCACGTGCGTTGGTTGGGTGAGGGCTACCGTCAGGAAGCATGACCTCACACATGACAAGCACGCCGTTCTCACGAGTGCCATCAGGATAAACTGCAACCGGCTTGAGCACACAGTCGGAGTCACCGCCGTCAGCCTGTTGGGTGGACGATCCATCAAAGCCCCAGTCAGGAAGTTGGTCGAGGGTCGGGAATTCATCAAATTCCTTCATCATGCACTTGGTGCGGAGGTTCTGGACGGGCGAGTAGCCGTCGAGCCATACGTAATCGAGTCTGTATTTAGCCATAGTCTTAGTTTTTTGGTAAGTTCGTTGGTTTGTCTGGATGTGGTTGATTCCACGATGGGGGACCTAAGAAAACAGGTGCCCTCGCGCGTAATTTTAGCAGATGCCGTGCCAAGTTAGGCATTTGATCCGGTTTTTTATAGGTCAAATACCCTTTGGCGCTCGCCTGCTATCCTTATGCTGTGGATTCCTCCGCTGTGTTTACCGCCAGTGTGATGAGTGTGATGTCGTCACGCCCGTCATTGCTGACAGCGCGTTCCATCAGAGAGGAGGCAAGCTCACTTGTCGAGCCTGTGTTTTTGATAAATCCGGAATGGATGTGTTTTTCCCACAGACCATCGATCAGACCGTCGCTACAAATGAGAAACTGGTCACCTGGCTGGTAGGGAAATGTGGCAACGTGTGGTTTAGCCTGACGTTTGCCACCGCCGATGACTTGGTAGAGCACAGATTTTCGTGGATGTTCTCTAAACTGCCTCTCGCTGATCTCGCCTCTTTGCAGTTTTTTCCACGCGAAAGTGTGATCCAGCGTCAGCATCTCAGTTTTTCCGTCCCGGTGAAGATAAATCCGTGAGTCGCCAGCATTCGCGAAATAGAGATTCTCCGGGGTGAACCACGTCAGCGCAAGCGTAGCTGCCATGCCCTTGTGCGCCGCGTTTGAGCCCGCTTGCATGTTGATCGCTTCATGCACCGCGCTGATCGCTTTTTCTAGATGCGTGATGTAATCTGGGTGCAAGCCCGCGGCAGCGGTCTTGAATGTCATCGGAATGATCACACTCAGCTCTTCCAGCAATGAACGCGATGCCACATCGCCAGCATTGCCTCCACCCATGCCATCCGATACAGCAAAGATCAGGTCATGGTCACTCAGCGAGTGGTCACCGTTTTTTTCCAATAAATTGGCTCCCTTGATGTCCGAGGCAAAAGCCAGCCAAGCATCGTCATTAATCGGTTTTTTACTACCCGACCGACTAAGCGCCGACCACTCAAGCACCGCCGGAGCCAAATCAGACTCAGGTTTCGGCGCACCGGGAAGGAAGGGGTTGGGTTTTGGCATGTTATTAGTTAGGCGGGAGAGGAAGGAATTTCCATCGAGATCGTGAGAAGGAGTGAACTAGCTCTTGTCCAAGCAGAGTTTAGCGCCCTGGTGGATTTAATGGAAAGCTAGAATTGTTTATGAATTAACAGGAAGATCCCTAGGAATTGGTTTTAACTTATACTTTAAGAATACACGGGAAGATGCTTTTTCACTACTCATGAAATTTGTTGTGGTTTTCTGTAGTTTCGTGGAGAGAATCTTGGCTAGACGAGTGCTTTGAGCTCGTTGTTGTGAGGTTCGCTATTTGTTTAATCTTCTAAGTGAAAAAATTAACTGTATGAGCCATTATTGGAAAAATTGCAGCGCATTTATCCTCTGCGTATACAGCGTAGCGTTATTATTACGGTTTACAGTTAGTTGTGCAACTGGTGCGAATCAACCTAACATCGTTCTCATCATGGCGGATGACTTAGGATATGGCTCGTTGGGTTGTTATGGGAATCAAGAAATCAAAACGCCTAACATTGATAGCTTAGCACTCAATGGGATACGCCTGACAGATTTTCATAGCAATGGTCCTATGTGTACGCCCACACGTGCGGCGTTGATGACTGGTCGCTACCAGCAGCGATGTACTTGGGTAGATGATGTTGAGCTGTCGCCTATTTTCCGAGAGCAACGCAAGAAGAACATGAAACAGCGTTGGGCGTGGGGCATCAGTATTGATGAACTCACAATAGCTGACTCTCTAAAGCAGGCAGGCTACCGGACAGCGCTATTTGGAAAGTGGCACCTTGGTTACGATTTTAAGTTTCACCCTATGAATCAAGGCTTTGACGAATTCCGTGGTTTTATCAGCGGAGCCGTTGATTACCATACCCATATCGCAACCTCCGGATTAAAAAAGCTCGATTGGTGGAAAGGTAAAAAGATTCAGGATGATCAAGGCTACACGACAGATCTTCTCACAAGGTACGCGACTGATTTTATCATCAGACATCAATATAAACCGTTTTTCCTGTTCTTGTCCCACGAGTCACCACACACGCCTTTGCAAGGACGGGATCCAGCTAAGAAAAAATCTCCGGAAGAAACCTACAGGGAGATGATTGAAGTCCTCGACGAATCGGTTGGTTCAGTCCTCAAGGCTCTACGGAAACATCGTCTGGAGAAGAACACACTCGTCATTTTCTGTTCTGATAATGGACCACAAGTTGAATACCTGGCTGCTGCTGGGCCACTGCGGGGGAAAAAGGGAAGTATGTATGAAGGAGGGCATAGAGTGCCTTTTATCGCGTCCTGGCCGGGTGTGATAACTCCAATATCTACAAGCAGCGAAAAGGCTATGACCATGGACTTTTTCCCCACTTTTGTGAAGCTTGCGGGAGGCACAACACCGAAAAACCTAGAAGTAGATGGTATCGATATGATGCCTCTCTTAAAAGGAGAGACGAAAAAGAATGACCGGACGCTTCACTGGCTCTTTGCTAACTCGTGGGCTGTTAGGAAAGGGTCATGGAAATTAATAGGGAGGGGTGGGAAACCTCTCACACTGGTGAATTTAGTAGACGATTTAGGAGAGGGGAATAACCTTCTGAAGGCTCAACCTGAGCGAGCGAGAGAGTTGATGAAGCTTCATGTTGAATGGGTAAAGGCAGTAGGTGAAAAATAGAATCAAGAACGGGATGGGAATTTTTAAGACAAACGCAAATAAAGGGAGATTTATGCTTTTGATGAAAGTGTTTTGTATTGGTTTGTCAATCATGATGAGCCAAGCTTCTTTTGCTGCTCCTTCAAAGAAGCCAAACATATTGTTTGTCCTTGCTGATGATCTCGGTATTGAGTGTCTTAAGACTTACGGTGGCGTTGGCCACCGAACGCCTAATATCGATAAAATTGCAGCGCAGGGTATGCGGTTTACGCATTGCTTTTCTAACCCTTTTTGCTCCCCTTCACGGGCATCTTTGCTGACCGGGCGCTACCCGTTCGAGAACGGCTTGAAGGAAGTGCTGCATAGCCGTCGGCAGGAACAGCTCCACTTATCGCCAGACCAGCCTAGCTTTACACGCCAACTCAAGGCCGCTGGGTATGCAACTGGAATTGCAGGGAAGTGGCATATGTCTCTGCTGCACAAGCATAATACGATCAATGATTTTGGCTTTGACCAGTACCAGGTTTGGCAAATTTTTGACAAGGACGGAAAGAAGACAAAGAGATTTTGGCAGCCCCATTTGAACCGTAACGGAACCATTATTGCCGATGACGTAAAGGATAGGTATGGCCCGGATGTGGATATCGAATTCCTGACTAACTTCATGGCAAAGAGCATCGAGAAAAAGAAGCCATTCATAGCCTATTTTTCGACACCCTTGCCACATTTCCCATGGGAACCCACCCCCGATACTCCAGATACTGAGGATCAGAGTTATCGCAAGCCACACAACGAGCACAAGGGTAAACCAGATTACTTTCCGGGCATGATAAGGTATCTGGACAAATGCGTTGGGTTACTCCTCCAGGTTCTTGAAGATCAAGGTGTGGCTGATAACACGGTTGTGATTTTTCTCTCGGATAATGGCACTGATCGTGACCTTGGAAACCGCTGGGGTGATGGGCGTGAGCTGAAAGGTGGAAAGGGAACCATGACTGACCGAGGCACCCACGTGCCGTTGATGGTGAGCTGGCCCGGTCATATCAAACCAAATTCAATTTGTAATGACCTGATAGATTTTTCTGATTTTCTTCCAACTTTATGTGAGATCGCTGGAGCTCCATTGCCTAAGCAAAACATCCATGGTAAAAGCTTCGTTTCTCAGCTCCTCGGTGAACAAGGTCGCTCCCGAGATTGGGTTCATGTCCAGCATTCAAGAGATCGTCATGTAAGAACCAAAGAATTTATATTCAACAACAAGGGACAACTCAGGCCGGTAGTTCAAATTTGGGAAACTCCAGCCAAATCACGCGAGGACAAATTCTCTCCAAAAGAGCGCAAAGCACGTGAAACTCTGAAAAAAGCCTTTGACATTCTAGGGAAATAATAAATTTCCAACTAGAGAAATCGTGTTCAAAAGAAAAACAAATATTATGCTGAATATGAAAAACAAAATGAAACAGAGAACAACTAAAAAATATCACCCTGCTTTATTACTCATACCCCTTGCTTTGCTAATGGCTTTGATGGTCGGTAGCGTAACCGCACAAACTGATGAAATTTCATATGATCTGGTTGTTTACGGTGATTCCTCCGGTGCAGTTATCGCAGCGATTGCGGCTAAACGTCAGGGGCTATCGGTTGTTTTAGTTAATCCGACCCATTTCCTTGGGGGGATGAGCGCTAGCGGATTGGGTGCGACCGATTTCCTTGGGAAGCGTGCTACCTTTGGTGGTATTACTTCAGAATTCTACGGTGCAATTGCCGAGGCCTATGGGAAAAAGCATGTGAGGAGTTTTGAGCCTCATGTTGGACAGAGAGTTTTTAATAAGATGATCGCAGATGCAAAAGTTCACGTCGTATTTAATGAGAAACTGAACCGTAAAACTGGCGTGGAAATGGATGGAAAGCGGATCGTGTCTTTCACTACTCTCAGTGGGAAGACATTTCGTGGTAAGATGTTTATTGATGCTACCTATGTGGGCGATCTCATGGCAGCAGCAGGTGTGACCTACACAGTGGGACGCGAAGCTGAAAGCCAATACGGGGAGAGTCTAGCGGGAGTGCGCCGTGGTGATACCAAGCCGCGGGTTCATTACACGCAGGGCAACAAAGATCATTTTATAGCTAAGGTCGATGGCTATGTCGTGCCCGGTGATCCTGCCAGTGGACTTCTTCCCCATGTGCATAAAATAGAGGGTTTGAAGAACGGTCAGGGAGACCGGAAAATTCAAGGTTACAATTATCGCCTCTGCCTGACGACAGACCCAACCTTAAAGATCCCACTTGAAAAGCCAGAAGGATACCGGGAAATTGATCATGAACTGCTGTTGCGTAACTTTGATGCAGGGGATAAACGGATGCCCGCTCTGATTGAGCCACTTGCAGGAACGGGATCAAAAGTAGATTGGAATAATATGCATGCCGTTGGTAGCGATTACGTCGGTGCGAACTGGGAATATCCTGAAGCAAGCTACAAGAAACGTCGGCAAATTGAAAAAGCTCACCAGTTATACATCCGTGGTTTCCTCTGGACACTTGCTAACAACAAACGGGTGCCTGCCAAGATTCGAAACAGAGCTAAAGGCTACGGCCTACCTAAGGATGAGTTCAAAGAGAACGGTGGCTGGCCTTACATGATCTATATCCGTGAGGCGCGGCGTATGGTGTCAGACTACGTGATGAATGAGCATAATTGTAAGAGTATGCGGACTGCTGAAGATTCAGTTGGTCTGGCCTCATTCGGAATGGATTCTCATGCGGTGCAGCATATTGTCAATGAGAAGGGGCATGTAAGAAACGAAGGCGTCATTTGGCATGTGCCACCGAAGCCATATCCGGTCTCTTACCGATCAATCATTCCGCGAAAGGGAGAATGTGAAAACTTGTATACTCCCGTGTGCTTATCCGCATCACATGTAGCGCACGGTTCGATCCGTATGGAGCCAGTTTTTATGGTGCTCAGTGAAAGCTCTGCCACAGCGGCTGCGCTCGCGATCTCAGACGGCGTCAAAGTGCAGGAAGTAAATTATAGTAAATTAAGCAAGGAACTTCTGAAGAACCGCCAAAAACTCGAGTGAAATTAGTTAGCTCGTTAGTAAATTTGAGAAAAGCTAAGAATGCTTGCATTCTACACAGCTTGATACTCTAACTAGTTGCTTCTAACAAAGTAGCTAGCTCAAAGTCGATGATGCAAAACTGGCCTGCTTTATCATCGTAAGTGATGTTCCGGGGGAATGGGTCGTCGTGGCGGACTCCGTATTCTTTTTCGAGCTTCGCGAAAAGAGAGTCGGATTTCTTGGTGGAGAGATCCGGAGTGGGGGAGCCGCAGTTGGTGGTGACGAGGTGTAGCTCAGACTCGTCGGATTCTATATACTTGGGCACAAAGCCGCAGCCACGCTCCTCGAGAGCCTTGAGGATGAGTATTTCGTTTTTGAAACGCTCTTCCTTGTCGGTGCCACGGAAGTACTTGTGTACGTTGCCGTAGAAGTCGATCTTGACCAGTGAGCGGATGCCGTCCTTGAGGTTGCGCATGTTTTTACTGTCTATTTTTTTAGACAGGATTAACAGGATTTTTCAGGATTATTTGGGCGCAGCGGCTGGAGGCTATGGCTACCTTATGGGCACGAGGATCGCACGGTGATCGCTTGCCTTTTCCCAGTTTTCGGGGTCGAGCACTTTCATGCCTTCCTTGTCGACGTATGGATCGAGGCTTTTGCTCACCATGACGAAATCGAAGCGTGAATAGATGTCTTCACGGCTCCAGTGGTGGGTCCACAAGTCTCCGCGTGAGTCCTTTGCGTTCAAGACAATCAGTCCAACTTTAGCATTTAATCGCCCCATGGCGGTACGCATGGTAGGTGTGCGTTTGGTGTCATTGAAATCGCCGTAGACTAACAAGTGAGTGTCGGGTTCTTTTGCGAGAATGTCATTGATGTGCGCACGTAAGAGACCGCTCTCGGCGCGGCGCATGAGTTCTTGATCAGCCTGCGGGATAGGACGCTTGGATTTGAGGTGAACACCTAGGCAACGAACTTTTTTGTTAGGGAACTGGATCGTGGCGTCGAGGATGCCACGGCTTATGGTGAAGGGAACTTTGCCGACCACGTAGTCGTCTTTCTCAGGTTTGCCAGTCGAGATGATAGGAAATTTGGAAATGATGGCGAGAGTCCGTACGGAGTCGTATCCTAACAGATGGTGCGCGTGTGGCAGGTCGAGGCCTTTGTCCTTGAGGCGTGTCTGTAGATCTTGCAGATCCTTGGGCGAGCCAATTTCGCAAATGCCAATGATGTCGGGCTTAGAATCAACGATGGTGCTGACGAGTGCTTCGATTTCGTCCTCGGGTTTTGATGTGTAGCCGCTCTTGCCATTAGAATACCGCTTCATCGTGAGGTAGTTCTTCAGGTTGTAGGCAAGGAAACGGACAGGAGTGCCATCTTGCGGGCTGTCAGCCTTGGTTGTTTTTTCACCGGGTTTGTTAGAGGGCTCAGTATTCGCCACTTCTTCAGATGGCTTTTCCGGGGCTTTTAATTGTTCCCAATCGGAGGTGGATTCCTTGTCCTTGCATGAGGAGAAGGCGAGCAATAAAAACGCCCCGAACAGTGTCGAGGCGGTTTTCATAAAATTGAAACGTTCAGGTGGTGTCATGAACAAGCAATGTGGGTTTGATTAGCTTTCCTCGATTTCACGAGGTTTGCTTTCCTTTGGGCTGCTGGTGGCGGGCTCAGAGGTGACTTCGTCTTCGGCACGTGTGATTTCGTGCTCAAACTCGTCCTTGGCTTTTTTAAATTCGCCCATGCTTTTACCCAGCCCGCGTGCGAGTTGAGGTAATTTTTTAGCGCCGAAGAGTAGTAGGATGATCAAAAAGATGACCACCATTTCTGGATATCCGAGAGGTCCCATAAGTATTAGTAGTTGCGGTTGGTTGTAAAAGTAACTCCCGCAGCGGTATTTGGCAAACGGAATCGGGGTCTATTACGCAATGATTTGCCCGAGCTTTCGGCAAGATGGAAAATACTTACGATTCGGCGGCTATTTCCCGAGAGCGTTCGGTGGCGGCTCTGACTCCGGCGGCTACGCTATTTCCGAAACCGTGCCCATCCATCGCGGCCAGTCCGGCTAAAGTGGTTCCTCCCGGTGAGGTAACCTGATCGATGAGTTCCTGAGGTGATTTTCCAGTTTGCTCAAGCATGTGGGCGGCGCCCATGACGGTGCGGGTGGCGAGCTTCAGGGCGTCGCTGTTTTTCAAGCCTTCCGCGGTGCCCTGTTTGGCCAGCTCCCCGATCAGACTGTAAATATAGGCTGGTCCACTACCTGAGAGGCCTGTGACGGCATTGAGCTGGTCTTCCTCGACGGATACTACAATGCCAACCGCCTCAAGAAGCGCACGGGCAGCCGCCATGTCATTTTCATTAGCATGCGTGCCAGAGGAGATGCCGCTAGCGCCCATTCCAATCATGCATGGTGTGTTTGGCATAGAGCGGATGATGCGTGTTCCGGCAGGGCTGGCCGATTCCATGGTGCCTAGCGTGATACCCGCTGCGACAGATACCAGAACGGCATTCCCTGGCAGAGCAGGACTGATTTCTGCCAGTATATCGAGCACCTGATAGGGTTTGCACCCCAGCAGGACGATCTCGCTGTCTTGCACCACTTGGAGATTATTCTCTGCTACGCTGCCCCCCGTCGTTTGAGCAAGTTTCTCTGCCGACTCCTTGGTTTTGCTGCTCAATAGGATGTTTTTTGGCTCCAAAATATTTGCTTTCAAAGCTCCCTCGACGAGAGCTCCTCCCATTCTTCCGCATCCGATTAAACCTAAGTTCATGCGGGTAGAGTATGCATTCAGCCTGCGGTGGCAACCGTGGACTGCGTCCGTATTTTTCAAACGCTTGCTTTATTTTTTCAGTTGCGTTTTAAAGCATTCGATTGAATCATTCGATTGAATGGCGCTTCGAGAAGGTAAAAAAGGAAAAGTTTCGACAAAGGATCGTATCTTCGAGGCAACTGAGCGCTTGCTTGCCGAGCACGGCTTTGAAGGGGTTTCACTGAGAGACATTACCGGTGCTGCTGAGGTGAATGTGGCTGCTGTGAACTATCATTTTGGCAGTAAGGAAAAACTATTCGAGGACATCCAGTGTCGCTACATCGCACCCGTCAATGAGGAGCGGTTGAAAATATTAGCAGCGGTCACTGCCGATTCTGGGGTTGCTAGCGTTCGCGAAATTCTTGAGGCATTTATGAGACCACTTCTCACGGTGGTCAAAAGAAGTGAGATGAGTGAGAGGCTGTTCTTTAAATTGATGGGTCGATGCATTGTGCATGGCCAAGGCAGTTTGCCGGATGCAATGATCCCAGAGTTTGAAAAAGTTGCTGAAAAATACACGGCTGCCCTCATGGCTGCGCTTCCTGGTGTGCCGGTGGAAACATTACTTTGGCGACTACATTACACCTTTGGGGTTTTGGCTCAGACGTTGCTTCACGGGGAGCTGTTAGTAAAGTTGACACGCGGTGCGTGTGGCACTCCAGATGTAGAGACGCAGTTTCAAAATATGATCGACTACTGTCATGCTGGTTTTCTTGCTCAGGAAGGGGGTGAAAAGTGAAAACATGTCTAGTTCTGTTAGCTTCGGTGTTTGTTTACGGGTGTGTTGCCAAGCCTCCTGAGTCGTCTATCGGAAAGGCTTCTGGTGCAGCTCCATCTGTTTGGTCGGCGACGAAGCAAGCAAAATCAGGTGTCGACTCAAACTGGGTGCGTCGCTTTGGTAGCGGTCAGCTCAATTCACTAGTGAATGAAGCCCTGCGCCAGAATCAAGACATGCGTATCGCAGCGGAGAGAGTCAAGCGTGCCGCAGAGGCCGCACAAGTGGCAGGTGCCACGTCGAAGCCACAAGTTGTATTCGACGCCAATGGTAATAAGCGAAAGACACAGTTTATTGGTTTTC
Source organism: Akkermansiaceae bacterium (assembly GCA_045106535.1). GTDB lineage: Bacteria > Verrucomicrobiota > Verrucomicrobiia > Verrucomicrobiales > Akkermansiaceae > Oceaniferula. Next base: position 53,431 of record JBGCEU010000102.1, read on the forward strand.
CGTTTGGAGGCTCGAATGTAGCAACGACATACGGAGTTGATCTCAGGGTCGACTGGGAACCAGATATTTGGGGGGCTGCCCGTGCTGGGAAATCGGCTGCCCTAGCTGAGTGGCAAGCGGGCGGGCAGGATTATCGTGCGGCACGCGCGTCGCTAGCGGCGCAAGTGACCAAGGCATGGTTTGCGCTTGCTGAGGCAAATCAGCAGGTATCGCTCGCACGGGAGGCACTTGAGATAAGGAAAAAAACAGAGACCGCGGTGCGTGAGAGATTTGAGAGTGATCTCCGAGAGCTGGGAGGTTCCGCATCACAGCTTAGGCTGGCTCAGACTGATGTGGCATCGGCAAAAGCTGAACTCTCGAGCAGGATGGGGAATCTAGAGACAGCACGCCGACAGCTAGAGCTGCTTGTGGGGCGCTACCCTGCGGGCAAGATCTCTGGCAGTGCTAAACTCCCCAGCGTGCCGTCGACGCCGCCCACTGGGTTGCCGTCAGAGCTTCTGCTCAGGCGGCCTGACATCATGGCTGCTGAGAGGCGGTATTCAGCAACGGTGAAGCGGATCAAAGAAGCAAAGCTCACCTTGTTTCCCAGTTTTAAGCTAACAGGTAGTTCAGGCACGACGACAGATTCCCTGAGCAGGATTCTTAATAGTGACTTTGGTGTCTGGTCATTTGGTGCTGGCATCACTCAAGCTATCCTAACAGGAGGCAGGGTGCATAGTGAGATTAGGGTTAGGAAATCGAACCAGCGCGAGGCTTTAGCTACTTTGCACAAGACCGTGCTGAATGCTTTTGGTGAGGTGGAGCAATCACTGGCGAGCGATCGCTGGCTACGCAGACGCGAGAGTGAGATGCGTGAGGCTCTCACCTTATCACGAGATGCCGCCAAGGCAGCGCAGGATGACTACAGGGATGGCAATGGTGATGTTCTGACGCTCTTCACAGCACAGACACGGCGCATCCAGCTCGAGACCCAATACATTTCCTTGCGCAGACTACGGTTGAGTAATCGTGTCGATCTCCACCTCGCTCTCGGCGGTGGTTTTAAAACAAGTAAACCCTGATTGTTAGATAATGAGTGAAGAAAGTGAAATAGCTAAAATAGCCGAACCAAGGCAAGGTGGGGTAATGAGATCCGCAACTCGCTGGTTGATCATTGTGGTCGTGATCGCCATCGGGATGGGTGGGTTTGTTGTTTTGAAAAACAATGGCCCTGAAGCTGATAAAGAGCAGCCGCCTCGCGTGATTCCAGTGGTCAGAGTGATCACAGCGCAATCAGGAGAGCATCAGCTCAAGGTCGCTACCCAAGGTCGGGTCGACCCCAAAAGGAGAACCCAAGCGGCGTCCGAAGTGATGGGACGCGTGATTAAATTGTCCGATAAATTCAAACCTGGTGGAATCTTTATGCATACCGAGGTGATGCTGGAGATTGACAGTTCAGATTACGTATCTGCACTCGCCAATGCCGAGGCATCACAGGCAGATGCTAAACTATTGTTAGATCAGGAGGAGGCTCGTTCGGAACAAGCGAAGCGTGACTGGGCGAAGCTGGGCCGGGGCACGCCTTCCGACCTTGTCTTGCGTAAACCCCAAATTGCCAGTGCGAAGGCGCGTGTCGCCGCAGCTGAGGCTGCTGTGGCGAAAGCTGTGCGTGATCTGGAGCGCACCAAACTGCGCGCACCTTATGACTGCCGGATCGAGGCCACTTACACCGATCTAGGTTCGTACATCGCCCGCGGCGCCAGACTGGCTGATCTTTACTCGCAGAATTTTTTTGAGGTGCGTATGCCGGTAACGATGGAGGAAACTGGTTATATCAGTGTGGGTGAAGATGGCGCTGTAGGTGCTTTAGTTGACATCGAGGCTGAACTTGCCGGTAAGACGCATGAATGGAGCGGAAAGATCATCCGAAGCGAGGGCATGGTCGATCGGAATACGATGACGACCCATTACGTGATGGAAGTGAAACCCAAGGCTGAGAAATCACTCTATTCTTTGCCGCCGTCAGGGCTGGTTGTCCGAGCATTGATTACTGGCAGGAAACTCCAGAATGTCATCGAGATTCCACGCAGTGCTCTACGCCAAGATAACACCGTGCTGACTCTAACGAATGAAAATAAACTGAAAACAATGCCTGTGAAAATCGCTCGGACGACGCGAGACACGGTCATCATTTCCTCCGGTATTCCTGACGGCACAAAGGTCATTGTTAGTCCGATTGAGATGCCTGTGGATGGTATGGAGGTGGCTGTCGAGGAAGCAGCTGACGCGGGCGAAAACAAAACCCCCTGATTAAGTATGGAAAAAGCAATCCATTGGTTCAGTAAGAATCACGTCGCGGCAAATTTCATCATGCTGCTGGTGTTGCTTGCCGGTTTTTCGACTTGGTTCAAGCTGCGTAAGGAGGTGTTTCCTAACATCGCGCTGGATGCTGTGCTGATACAAGTGCCGTTTCCAAATGCGACGCCGGAAGAGGTTGAAGACGGTATTATCTTGCCTGTCGAAGACGCCATTGCCGATGTTGATGGGATTAAGCGGGTTACCGCCACGGCCATGGAGTCGATGGGCGCGGTCACAGTAGAGGTGGAAAACGGCTACGATGTGCGTGAGGTTATGAGCGACCTCAAGACGAAGGTGGATGCGATTACTAATTTCCCTGAGAAGGCGGAAAAACCAACTCTTGAGGAAGCCCGGTTAGACATGCAGGTGATGAGCGTGGCGGTGTCTGCGGATGTTGATGAAAAAACATTACGCGAGATAGGCGAAATCGTTCGTGATGGTCTGTTAGATTACAAGCCGCCCGAACCAGAGAAAAACCTTTCTGGAGCAAAGGAAAGCATGATGAGGATGCTAAGAGGCACACCGAAAATCACCAAGGCGACACTCACTGCAGTACGTCCGTATGAAATTTCCATTGAAGTGTCAGAGGATACCTTGCTCCGATATGGCTTGAGCCTACAGCAGGTTGCGGATGCCGTTCGCCGCACATCACTGGATTTGCCAAGTGGTTCGATTCGGACGACGGCGGGGGAGGTTGTTATTCGAGCCAAGGGAAAGCGCTACACCTCGAAGGAGTTCCAGGATGTTGTTGTGCTTACCAAGCCGGACGGATCCGAGCTATTACTGAGAGATATTGCCAAGGTAGTTGATGGTTTTGAAGACGTAGATATCAGCTCACGTTTTGATGGGCGGCGGACTGTGCTGGTCAATGTTTATCGAACCGGTGAACAGGATACCTTGCTCATTGCTGACGGGGTCAAAGATTACATTGAGAACGTGGCGCCAGGTCAGCTTCCTGAGGGCGTGAAACTTGAACTTTGGAATGATGCCAGTAAGTTGTTAGACGGGCGCTTGAGCCTGCTGATCCGCAATGGTGCCACGGGGCTATTACTCGTATTTATTGTGCTGGCACTGTTTCTACGCCCCAGTTTGGCATTTCTTGTAGCACTCGGGATTCCTGTTTCATTTGCTGGTGGTATCTGGCTGATGCCTGAGATGGGTATTTCGATCAACATGATTTCGTTATTCGCATTTATTCTGGTGCTAGGCATTGTGGTGGATGATGCGATCGTGGTCGGAGAAAATGTTTACAGCCGGATCCAGAGAGGGGAACATCCCCGTGAAGCGAGCTGGCGCGGCACTCATGAGGTTGGCACAGTCGTTGTCTTTGGTATTTTAACTACTATCGCGGCATTTACTCCGATGCTTGGACTTAGTGGCGTAAGTGGCAAAATATGGCCTAACATACCGCTGATTGTTATTCCTACGCTATTGTTTTCATTGTTGCAGTCCAAGTTTGTTCTGCCGGCGCATCTCGCGCTGCTAAAACCGCACAGCACCAATCCGAATGTAAACATTATCTTCCGTATTCAAAGGAAGGTGGCGGGCGCGATGGAGTATTTTGTGGAACATTATTATCGTCCGCTACTCATGCGCTGCCTCAAGCACCGTTATGTGGTCTGGTCGGTATTCGTGGCTCTGCTGTTGCTTATTTTTGGCCTCGTAGCAGGTAAATGGGTTCCTTTTGAGTTTATGCCGAAGGTGGAAGGGGATGTGGTTACTGCGAAACTTGAAATGCCAGTCGGTGTGCCTTTTGTTACTACGGAAAAGGAAATCCAACGCATGGAGCGGGCTGCACAAATCGTGGGTGCCAGGCACAAAGATATCCACGGGAAGCCGATTTCAGTGCATATCCTAGCCACAGCGGGCACGCAACCATTCCAGACAGGCTTTGGTGCGGGTAGACTTCCGCTGGGAAGTAATATTGGTGAGGTGACTGTGCAGCTATCTGCGGCGGCGGAGCGCAGTATGTCTGCTGAGGAATTCATCACGGAGTGGCGTAAGGAAATCGGAGTAATCCCTGGCGTGGTGGAGTTGAGTTTTAGGCAGGAAACCGGCGCAGGCGGCAACGCAATTGATATCGAAATCTCGGGTCGTGATCTGGCGATGTTAGAAAAGGCATCAAAGCATATCACCGATCAACTATCCGGATACACGGGAGTGAAAGACATCGCTACGAATAACCGCCGCGGAAAGCGTGAGCTGGTCTATGATGAGATTACGCCAACTGGAAAAGCACTCGGATTCAATTTACAGTCGGTCGCCGGGCAAATCCGACAGTCGTTCTACGGAGAAGAGGTTCAGCGTATTCAGAGGGGGCGTGACGAGGTGAAAGTCATGGTGAGATATCCTGCGGAGGAACGGAGGTCTGTTGAAAACCTCGAGGATGTGCGATTGCGCACGACAGATAATGCAGAGGTTCCTCTTAAAGAGGTCGCCGAAGCAAGGCCTACACGCGGGCCAGCTTCTATTCACCGTGTTGACCGCAAACGGGCGATCAAAATCAGCGCGGACGTGGATCGGCAGCGTGCCAATGCCAATGAGATTGTAGAAAAATTTAACAACGAAGTGCTCAAACCTCTCGCTGCTGATTTTCCAGGTGTCAGCTGGGACTATTTAGGTGAGCAAAAAGACCAGAAAGACAGTATCTCGGAGATGGGTGGGAAGTTTGTTTTTGCCTTGTTAGGTATTTATATTTTGATGGCTATTCCTCTCAAGTCCTATGTGCAGCCACTGATCGTAATGACGGTGATTCCTTTCGGTATCGTGGGTGCTGTGATTGGACACATTATCATGGGCATGGAATTAAGTATCATGTCGATGTGCGGTATTATTGCTCTCGCGGGTGTTGTCGTGAACGATAGTCTGGTGCTTGTAGAGTATGTGAATCGGCATCGAGCCGAAGAAAAAAGCCTGATTCACGCGGTCTGGCATGCTGGCGCGGCACGTTTCCGCCCTATTCTACTTACCTCGCTAACAACATTCGCCGGACTGATGCCGATGTTACTAGAAACCGATATGCAAGCGCGCTTCCTGATCCCGATGGCGGTGTCACTTGGATTCGGTATCCTGTTTTCTACTACAATCACTCTCATCCTCGTGCCATCCGTTTACATGATGCTTGAGGATGTTAGGAGAGGGCTGCAAAGGCTCAGGTAAGCTGAATCGCCGGAATTCTAAGTTACCTTGGGGTAATGCTGAATTTGTATTGGTAGGTTTTTTTAGAAGAGAATCGGTGCTTGCCAAGGGGGCGTGCTCCCCATGAGTTAACACCTCCGACACCGAGCTGAAAATGGTCGATGTTCACCGTGATCACATCACGCTCAGGAATGTCACATGGATGCCGGTTTCCTTCGAGGTCAGACATCAGGAAAGGGTAAGCGCCTCCTTGCAGAAGGCTCTTACCTAGTGCTTTGATAGTGATGCCATTGCCATTTTTGTTAGTGAAATTCATGTGGCGTATATTCATCCGGTTCCCGGTTTCTTGAGGTTCCACATAAGGGAATGCAAGGGAGTTCACCTTTTTCTCATAGATGCCAGTGATTCCTCCAGTTTGTCGGTCTATGTAAGTTTCATGAGGTCCTTTACCATACCATTTGAAATCCTCATATTCTTTCGAAATCAGGCATTGCATTCCGAATCGAGGAATCTCACCCAGTTTGCCCTGGGGCTTCAATGTGGCCTGCACGATCATGCTACCATTCGTGACGGAATATGAGACGCTACATGTCGTCTGCGCAGCTGGGATTTGAAGCTCATACTTCACCGTGTCGTTGCCGCTGATACGATTTATCACTATTGCGTTGAGTCCGGCATTTTTCCAAACCCCGTATCGTTTTTGGTAGCCATTTGAGCGATCATTATCTGTGGATGGGCGCCAAAAATTCAAGTGTAGTGGGCCGTGCAGTAATTCGTGATCTCCTTTTTTCAATGAAATGACTTGGCTAGTTCTATCATCGATAGTAGCTGAGATTTTACTGTCGGTAATCACTGTCTTTCCACTTTTACGGCTAATTTTTACCGTTCCAGCTTCGGGGGCTGGGGCAAAAAATTCACTCAATGTAATTTCCTCGTAGGCGACGACATGTCCTTTTTGAGACCATAAATTATCTGCGCTTGTACGGAATTCGATTCGAACAATGATTTCCTTACCCTCGGGAAAGTCAGTAGGGATGTTGATTAGTCGCGATTTCCCCGCAGCTATGTCTACGGCTGGGAGTTGCAGCTCACTGATGGGCTTGCCGTCAGCAAGGGTGACAGCTACGAGATCATAGCTGGATAGGTTCGTGAATGAGGATGTGTTCTTCAGTGTAAGAGTCAACTTGCCTGATGCCATTGAATACTCCTCCAATCTAACATTTTGGTAACACTTGAATACTTCCGGTGCTTGCGGAGTAAGTTTACGATCGGACGTGACAATGCCATTACAGCAAAAATTACCGTCGTTTGGTTGGTCTCCATAGTCACCACCGTAGGCAAAGAACCTCTTACCCTCATTATTAATTTTTAACAATCCTTGGTCAGCCCAATCCCAGATACATCCTCCCTGTGCTAGTCGTTCTTTGTCAATAATTTGCCAGTAATCCCATAGAGCTCCCGATGAATTACCCATTGCGTGAGAATACTCGCACTGAATCAGCGGGCGCTGCTTGGCTATGGGCTTCTTCTCCTCACTGCGGCAGTAATTGATCATCGCTTGATGGCCAGCATACATTGGAGTGAAAAGATCGACGTGTGCTGCCTTTAGGGCACGTTCGTATTGTATGGGGTATTTGACAGGTGATTGCTCTCGAAGCCATTTCGAGCAAGCGACAAAATTCACGCCATCACCAGCCTCGTTTCCAAGCGACCATACGATGATCGAGGCATGGTTTTTGACTGCGTGAACCATATTGATTACGCGGTCGAGGTGTGCTTTTTTCCACGATGGATCCTTGGCAAGGGACTCTTTTCCGTAGCCCATGCCGTGGGATTCGATATTTGCCTCGCTGATGACGTAGAGACCATACTCGTCACAAAGTTCATAAAATCGAGGGTCGTTTGGGTAATGAGCAGTACGCACTGTGTTGATGTTAAGTTGTTTCATCAGTTCCAGATCCTGACGCATATCTTTTTCTGTGACGTAGTGCCCTCGAACCGGATGGTGGTCATGACGGTTCACTCCTTTCATCAATATGGCTTTTCCGTTAATCAGGAGTTGTCCGTTTTTGACTTGAGACGTTTTGAAACCAATTTTACAGTGATAGTAGTGTGTAGGTTTTCCTGACTCCGGGCCAACTTCAATGAGAAGCGAATAGAGATTTGGATTCTCAGCAGACCAAGCTTTAATATTTAATGCAGCCACCTCGATTGTTGCGCTCTTACCAGGCCGCGCCACAATGCCTCGGCTTGTTAAAATCACATCATTTTTGTCGAGCAGCTTTGCTCTCACTCTGATCTTGTCAGAGGGATTTGGCGAATCATAAGGAGTGACCGCTAATTTGAATAAGCCCTTACCCATCATATCAAGTGTAGCATTCACGCTGTAGTCCCTAAGATCTAATTTTGGTGATGATGTTAGATACACATCACGAAAAATACCGGAAAGCCGCCAGAAATCCTGGCACTCTAGGTAAGCTCCATCGGAATAGCGATATACTTCTACGGCGATCATGTTCGCGCCCGGGTTGAGTAGACCTGTCAGGTCAAACTCGGCTGGCGTGCGAGAGTCCTGAGAGTAACCGACTTTTTTACCATTGCACCATAGGTAAAATGCAGAGGCAACACCATTGAAGGTGATCGTGGTGCGACGGCTGACCCAGTCATCGGGCAAGGTGAATTTTTTTATATAAGATGATACTGGGTTGCGTTCAGTAAAGGTGGTGAAATGCTTCGGTGGGTCACTCATGACGTAAGGTGGGTTTTTTTGAAAAGGGTAGGCTTGGTTGGTGTAAATTGGTGTACCGTGTCCCAGTAACTCAACATTCGAGGGTACTTGAATAGTCTTCCAGTTCGATGCATCGAAGCCTGTTTTATAGAAATCTATAGGCCGTTTATCGGGATGATTGACCCAGTGAAATTGCCACTCACCATTGAGCAACTTACACCATGGTGATGCCATGCGTTTTTTGCTAACAGCGCCCTTCTCGGTTGGGAAAGGCATTTTCACACATTGGGGAGCTTGCTTATTGATACGGAAAACGTGTTGATTCTCCCAATCATTTTTGGCATCTACACTGATGACCAAGGAGCTTAAAAAAATGAGTATGATAGATATCTGCTTCATGAATATTTTTGAATAATAGTTGAACGGAAAAGTGGCTCCGACGTGATTAACGAGGGAGCCACTTAAGGAGTAATGATGATAGACCTATTTTACCAGAATATAGCGTATAGCCCTAGCGTCAGAAGGATCACAAGGCCTCCAACCATCTTCGCTCCCTTGGACTCCTCAAGGTTAATTTCCTTGTTTTCAGGAAGTACTACTGGAGTAGTCATAGGTTTTAGAATCGTGATGATTATGCCCATGATCAAGACGATGAAGAAGCAGATGGCCATACGGTCGAGGAATGCAATCTCATCGGCATACCACCAGCCGTTGCTCGCGATCCAGTCACCTAGCCATAGCTTGAAGGCACCATAAGCAATGATATTGGTTACGATCCCGACAACACCAAACCAGCGTGGTGTGCGAGGAGAGAAGAAGCCGAAGATAAATACGGCAAGCAAGCCAGGAGAGATGAAGCCTTGGAACTCCTGGATGTATTTGAAGATACTTTCGAAATTGTCCAGCTTGGGTGCAACGAGCGCTGCCAATAGCACGAAAATGACGACAAAGCCCCGCCCGACCTTTACCAGCTTGTGGGAGTCTGTCTCGCCGGAAAATTTCGCGTAGAGATCCATTGTAGCGATCGTGGATGCGGAGTTTAGCATCGATGCCAGGGAGCTGATCACAGCACCGCAAAGTGCGGCCAATACAAACCATGAAATCAGGGGGTGGGGTTTGATCAGGTTACGAACAAGCACCGGGAAGGCGGCATCATAATCATAGCCGACAAGGTTCGCCCCAACGGTGATTGATGGATCTTTTTCAATGGCTTTGTTAGAAAGCTCATTGATGTGTGAGGCTAGTGTTAGGGGTTTTTCATCGGCAGGTAGAGCACCGCTCCACGCAGCTAATTCACGATTTCGTGTAATGATGTCATTTACCAAATCCGGCTGACGTTCTACGAAGGCAACATCCACCGTGACGGTTTGTTGGTCTTTGACGCCTTTGAGTGCTTCAATATTTTTTTCAGCAGCAGAGCTGTGTAGATCATTCGAGAAGAGATTGAATGCCAGTATACCTGGAATAACGACGATAAATGGAATGATCAGCTTGAGAACAGCGGCAAAGACGATGCCTTTCTGACCTTCGGCTAGGGACTTAGAGCCCAGCGTTCTTTGAACAATATACTGGTTGAGCCCCCAGTAGAAAAAATTGGGTATCCAGAGGCCAATAAGAAGAGCAGTCCATGGTATGTCCGTATCCTCTTTGGGGCGAACCATGTGAAGTTTGCCGCCTGATCCGTTGGGGCCATTGGCAGCTTTGGCTTCGCCATCCACACCGTCGTTAAGAAGTTTGATTCGCTCCCAAGCCGAAGCTTTTTCCAAATCGGCAACCGTAGCCTCGGAGTTTGCTACTTTCGTTAATATAAGCTCCTCAGCTGGTTTGTCAGCGATTGTGTTGAATGCAAACCACATAACAACAGCGCCACCCACAATAAGGGCAGCGCCCCAGATCAGGTCAGTCCATGCGCAGGCTTTCAATCCGCCCACAAATACATAAATAGCGGCGAAGGCGGCAATGAGCCAGCACATCGCGGTTAGGTTATTGATGATAGGTATGTCATTGTAATATTCGGAGACAAATTTAGCCCCGGAAAAGATGACCGAAGAGGTGGTGACAAATACAAGTGTCACAATAGCTGGGATTGCCATGGCAAGGCGAGCTACGCCATCGAAGCGATATTGGAGAAATTCAGGAATCGTGTAGAGTCCCGCCTTGAGGAATTTTGGAAGAAACCAAAACGCCACAAAAACCAAGGTTACGGCGGCTATCCACTCATAGGAGGCAATCGACATGCCGAGCCAGTTCGCTGCCGAACCGGACATGCCTACGAACTGCTCTGTGGATATGTTTGCAGCGATGAGTGAGAATCCAACGAGCCACCAAGTTAGGCCACGGCCTGCCAAAAAGTAATTGGCCGCGCCTTTGTCCGCGTCACCATCATCTCCGTCTTTGGATTTCCAGATGCCTAGTGCGATGACGCCGACTACGGCAATGATAAATAATGTGACTTCAATGGTAGTATTCATAGTGAGTGGGATTTTTTTGTATAACGATTTTGTATTCCGTGTCTGGAAGCCGATGTATGCAAAGCTAAGCAGGATGCATAAATGACTGTAGCGATGATTAGAACCAATCTACTCCCCGAGGAGAAGCAAAATTATGGTGTTAGACTAAGCATCATAAAATCTGGAAAAATCATGGTTGCATTCCCGAGTGCAAACTGCTTCATTCCGCGCGTCTTCAAGTGCGCGCGTGGCGGAATTGGTAGACGCGCATGATTCAGGTTCATGTGGGGGCAACCCTGTGGAGGTTCGATTCCTCTCGCGCGCACCATTTGAAGCAGCTTTTTTGCTTAATTAGAGCAGATGCGACCGTTTGTTCGTTGTCTCGGATTTCTTTGGCTTAATAACGATCACATGTCGAATGTGCTAAAATGCGTTTTTAAACGAGCCGCTGGATCAAAAAAAACACAAGGCAAAGCGCCTTGTGTTTTTTTGAATAGTTTATGAAATCGAATGCTATCGATAGTAAACACGTGGCTGTGGCTTACGTGCTGTGGCGTAACCTCCAAGACCTCCAGCGGCTGCGCCAACTGCGGCACCTTCAGCTGCGTGTCCAGACTGATGTCCAATAACTGCTCCGAGTCCAGCACCAAGAAGGGCGCCTCCGGCTGCTTGCTGACCTGGTGTTCCTCCACAACTTGTAAAGAAAGAAGTAGAAGCGATGGCTGTAATAATTAGTAATGTATTTTTCATGGAGTAGTTTGGTTGTGTCCGAAAAGGTATCGAACAAATGTTGGTTGTTTGTGTTGTTGTTAGGGCTGGCGCCTATCTTTAGAGAAAGAAAACTAGCCTACAAACATTACGATGAGGAGTGAGTGGTAGTCTGGCAAGGGGAAAATTGGAACTGAGTTAGAGTTTTTGAGAGGGTAATCGAGAAAGGAGTCCAGGAGGGTAGTGAACTGCCGCTACTCCTCCTCTGTTCCGCCAAGTGTTACGTTGATGTTGTATTTGTTCTGTAGGTGGGAGTGGGCTTTGCTCGCTTGGCGCGATTTTGGGTAGCGCTTGCAGGTGAGTTGGAACGTGCGGATGGCTTTTTCCTTTTCCTTGGCTTCCTCGTAGGTGTAGCCGATTTGTAGTGTCGCTTCGGGGGCTGACTTTTCGGCGATCTTGATTTGGTTATAGAGCACGATGGCTTCTTTTTGCTCGCCGAGGCGACGGTGGCATTTGGCGATGGCGAAGTAGTCGCTTGGGAAGCGATCGACCTGACGGTAGCATGCGATGGCTTTTTTCCAGTCGGATAGCTTTTCGTAGCATCCGGCAATCGACCACAAATAGTCGCCAGCATTTTCGCCATCGATATCGATGATCTGGCGGTATACCTCGATGGCTTCCTTGATTTTTCCTTCGTCCAAATACATCGTTGCGATATTTTTCAGACCAGCTGCCTTGTCGTCGAACTCTCCGTAAATGCGGTGCGCTTCGTCGCGTTGTTTGCGCGCTAAATACCAGCTCGCCATACGACCACGTAGGCCGTCTTTGATACCGAAACGTTGGCCGATTTCCTGATAAACCTTCATCGTTTCACTGGGACGTCCGAGGGTGCTGTGAAGATCTGCGACTTGATACAGAAACTGGGTGGCTAGCTTGGGTCGAACGGTGGTTTCTGCTCTGATGGTTACGATGAGTTGGTCGCCGAGTTTGATAGCGGCGGGTTTGGTCTCAGGCTCTTTGAGTAGGTGATGCACGGTCTTGGTCGAAAGATTAAAGACCTGATCAAAAAGGGCGGTGCCGGTGTAGGTGGTGGCGAGTGCCTTCTTGCCTTCGTCGAGTTTCTGGGCAAAGCAATGCAGTTCGGCGAGCTCGTGGCAGGCTTTGATACAGGCTGCTTTGGATGTCTCGGTCCGTTTGACCTTGAAGGTGAGTTCGTTGAGCAATGTCAGACGCTCTTCCATGTCCTGGTGCAGTCGAGCGTAGTGAAGTAAATCCTGGCGGGCACGGATGGCGATTTCGTGATCAGGGTATTCCTTGATGAGGAAACGAAACGACTTCTGGGCGTCCTTGACCTCGCCCATGGTGCGGTAGGCGGATCCCATGCAGTAAGCTGCGATGGTGGCTTCGTTCGATTTTGGCCAGTAATCGATCACCGACTGAAAGCCGTCGCGCAGTGCGGTTTTTGGCTTTTTCAACTTCATCATCGTGTGGCTCCACATCAACTGAGCGTAGGGTGCGCCTGGGCTGTTTTTGTAGAGGGTCAAAAACTTTTCATACTCGGCGAGGGCGATCTTGTATTTGCCACCGAGGAAATGTTTTTCCGCAACCTTAATCTGGTAGCGTTCCACCTCGCGCATTTGCTTGAAGGTTTTGATATCGATCTGCTGCAAGCTGGTTAGAGCGCCGTTGGCAAAAGTGCCGAAGGCGAGAAAAATCAACAGAACGAGGAAGCGTGCAGGCATGGTTATTTTTTGGTTCTTTCGAGCCACTTGTTATACTCGGCGTGGGCGTAGTAGATGATGTTCACGCCAAGTTGATAGCTCGATTCCCAAACATCACGGGGGACACCGGAATGGCCGTCGGCCCAGGCATCTCCGATATCGCCTGGATGATAATACGCGACAAGGCGACCGTCAACGACCCAACCGAGGGCGTTGGAGCGACCGTGGGGGGCGACGATTGGGAGTCGGGGTAGCGGGTAGGGGATGCGGTGAATCGTGTGATCAAGATAAACAGAGATCGGCTCAACTCTGGGGAGGATGTTTTTCATCATCGAAAGAAACTGACCTTCCCAGCCGGAACTGCCGCCGTTGTCGCCAAAGAGCATGCCGTGATGTTCTAACAAGTAGCTGCGCATGATTTTGATCTCCTTCGCGCTCAGGCTGATTTTCTGCTGACCTGTCATGTAAACCATGGGTGGGCTTTTGCGGGGTGGGAAACTTTTCAGTCGACCAATCTCCATCGGTTCGGGTCGATCACTCACCGGGTGGCCGGTGCGGATGCCATACTCGGTGAGTAAATTAAGATCAGCGCCACGGTTCATGTCCTGTTCCCAGTCGCCGCCGTCATATTTTAATCGAATGAAGCGCACTTTGCCGCGTGTGGTACCAGCGGAGAAACCAGCGCCGTGGCCTTTTCCTTGGCCGATCTTGTAGAGGTGCTCGGTGACTTCGAGAACCTGAAGTTTAACGTCGTCGATGGGTGGCGGGTTGAAAAGGATGCTGCTGTAAGGATTGATCACATACTTTTTATTGATGACCTTCTGGATTTTGACGATTTGCTTAAGCTGTTTTTCTTCGCCGCCACCGAGTGGAGCTTCGTAAATGCTGCAGCCTGTTAGGCGCGTCAGAATCAGGGACATCAGACCAAAGAGGATGGTGTAGCTAACAAGCGTGAGGGTCGACTGGCGAAGCTTGTTGTTTTTTTTGCCAAAATACCATGCGACAAGCTGGCGCGGATCCCACGTGCGCTTTTTTCTTGTTGGCTTCGAGACACGTTTCGTTTCGCGGTCGATCCACCAGACGGCCCATGCCAGTCCGAGGAAAAATGCCACAGCGATACCAATCTGAGTGATCGTTGCTGCGATGGAATACGAGTGATTGAGCAGCGGGAGATAGGCGACGAGCTGCCAGATCGGGATGTAGCAAATACTTAGAGTAGCCCGGCGGGTAATGAGAGAAGATATGCGCTGGCGGCGAATCCAGAAATAACAAACGGGTAGGGCGGAAAGAAAACCAAGCAACAGAGTCCACTTTCCGAGTCGGAACCAGACATGGGCATCGACCCAAAGCAAGCACCAGAGAACCGCGTAAAAAGCGGTCAGCATGTCGGGCTTGTTAGGTGTTTTATTCACTGGTGTCTGCTAATCTGATGGCGGTTACTCGAGATCTTTTAGGAAATCAGTTTTTTTGTCCTCGAGCGGATTGGTGTTGGTAGGTGCGGGTAGCTTGTCATTGACGCCGAGAGGTGCGAGATCGACTGGTTTTTTTGGGCCATCGGCAGCTTTTGGCTCCGCCGCAGGAGGTGCGGGGCTTGCGGGTGCTGCGGCGATGGGTTTTGTATCGGCGGCAGGAGTAGGCTCGTCTCCGAAGAAGAAAGGGAGCGCGGTAAACAAGAGAATTGCTCCTGTAACTAACACAACAGAAAGAATGGTGGCGCGGAACAGCTGGCTAGAAGCCACCACACCGAGCATTTCCTGAGGGCTTTTGCCTCGGAGTTCACGTAAGAATTCCTGTAGCTCACGCACCGTGGCGCTGGAGTTGCTTCTCAGTTCGCGTAAGTCGGCTTTGGTGCTGGCCATGGACGTGCGGTCTGCTTGGGGAGTGTCTGTTTCGCCTTTCATCGATTGGTAGAGTTTTCTTCGGGTTCAAGAATATGAATGAGATCGCCGCCAGCCTCACTGATAGCAGCGATGACGGGTTCAAAGTGTGACGCCTTAGCCTCTTTGTGGACTTTGAGAAAAACGTTACGTTGACCCGAGGGAGCGTCGCCGAGCACCGTGGTGAGCGCTCCAGCGAGTTCGTCGGCAGTTGTTTCCTTGCCGTCGAGGTAAACCTTGAATCCGGAGTCGATGGCAACAGTGGCGAGAGGAGCCGCAGCCATTTCAACATGAGGAAGTTCGGCGGGTTGCCACTGGATATGGCTGTCATCCTGAGCACGTGCGAGGATCACAAAAAAGATGAGCAACAGGAATCCGATGTCGCCCATCGCGAAGGCGGGGATCGATGCTGTTAGTTTCTTGCGCTGGAGTTTCATTCGACGTTGATGGTTT
>JBGCEU010000103.1:0-3688 GCA_045106535.1 Akkermansiaceae bacterium
TCGCACTGGGTGTCGTGTCAACGTTGTTATAACTTCTTAGATTAAAAGACTGAGTAGCACTATCAGCAACAAAAGTTCCAAGACCGTATTGGCCAGTTCCGCCAACTTGCGAAGTCTGGTTATCAAATGTTTCTCTGAGTAATATCGTGCCCGTCGCCAGACTCGGGACGCCACCAGTGCCATCGCCCAAAAGCAAGCCACGGTTTCCAAACAAGCCATCAGACATTGGGTTTAAGAAGTTTCCATCAGAGTGCCAGATTTGGATTTGATAGGTATTGCCGACGGTGAGTCCTGAAAAGTTAACTGTGGTCCAGACTTCTGTAGGTTCACTTCTTGGAGGTACAGCGAAGCCAAGTCTCCCCGACCGCTGCCCAAGAGCTAATAATGACCGGTAATTAGCGTCTGTGACATACCCGTTGCCGTGGCCGCGATTTCCGATGCTGTCACTAGCAAAGAGGCTATCAAAGAGATTGCCGCTATTGGCGACCGACTCAAATGTTACCCCATTGACGGTTACGTCGCTGCTGGCACCAGCACGGGCATCGACGAGGGTTCCTGCTATGGAAACGTCGGTTGCATTGGGTGTGATGTCATTAGCGGTCCATGCAATAGTGGCGGCATTTGCATGCGTTGAGGCTATAATTGTCGATGCAGCAATGGCTGCGAATTTAGTTTTCATAATTTGTTAGTTAAGTTTGGTATTGTGTGTGAAAGGTTTTTCTACGTCGTTGTGACAGAGCTTTGTAGCTCGATACGTTCATAGATCTACGGGAACTCTATAAACTTGTCTACATAAACATTCCTGCTAACTCCTACTAAAATATATAGGTTTTGGGTCGCCATGGATTTCCGAGCATTGACGGTCTCCGAACAGCTTTCAGCACATTTGAAAAAGAGCTGACCCGTGGGGCTTGGACGGGCTTCATGCCCAACGAAGAGCGGTTGCTGGCGAAAACCTCAGCCGAGCGGATTCGGGTAAGTGGCATCTTATCTACTGGATGAGATACAGCCTGGCCGCTGGGGCGAAACGATTGGATTAATACGGAAGGTTGCGGCTGGCTTCAGCACGAAGACTACGGTTAAAGTTAATCAGCTTCGGTTTGTTTTTCAACTGCTTGATTTCACGAATCGCTTCTCGGACATGTTGCGCCTTTTCGAAGCTGAATTTCTTTGGGAAGTCTTCTTCATCGTTCTCGAAGTAGTTGGCTACTTTCTCCAAATCAGGAATAGCACGCTGAGCGTGAGCGTCATAACGTTTTAGCATATCCAGTGTCTGCTTGAGTCGCGCTCGGCTGCCGTGCTTCTTCATCGCACGCATGTAGTTGGGCAGCATCTCAATACCTTCACTCACGTGGTGTTTGCTGAAGAGCTAGAGTCCCGCACTCTGAATAGGCCCATCAAACATAATGCCGCTGGGAGCGGGCTCGACGATGGCGCGGTGGATTGCGGGTAGAATAGGGCGCAGTTCGTCGAAACTGAGGTTCTTATAGACATTGGCGAAGCTTCCACGTGCATGCCCGTCCTCATTACGTAGGCCGGCTTTGACCGCCTCTAATAGTTGGTCTCGGTCGACTCCATCTAGCGAGTGTCCAAGAATTCCGCCTCGACGGCTGAAAATGGCGTGCGAGATGAAGCGTTGCTCCATTCCCCGAGGATCTTCAGCTGTAGGGCTTTTGGCGACCATTTGCAGGAGGGTTGGCACCGCATTCATCGCGGGTTTACCGATCGCGTTCAGGGCCTCGGCAGCTTGCACGCGGAGCCACATGTCGTTTGCTTTGAGTGTCTCGATGAGCTTCGGCACAGCAGGTGCTGCGCGTCCCCGCAAGTATTGCAGTGCTTCGCAGGCCCCGAGCCGGGCTTCCAGGCTTGGAGCGTCAAGCAATTGGATGAAAGGTTCGACCGCTACATCTTTCTGCTTGGCCAGAGCTATGGCTGCACGCTGTCGAACGATGGGTGACCAGCTGCTGAATGCGCTGAATTGGTATAGAGCATCATCCACACGCCCGTCTTTGATTAGTTTTGCGGCGCTCGACGGATCGAGCAGTGGTATAGAGGATGGTTTGGATCCGGTCAGGCGTATGGCTTTACGGGGCATCGCATAGGCAATCAGGTAAATACCGGAGGCATCCCAGTTGCCGTAGGAGTCGTTTTTCGATTGAGGTGGGTCTTGGTGGGGGAAACTCCAGTCCCAATTGCGAGCGAAGTCAAAATACCAGGCACCAAATTCCTGCATCCAGGCACCCGTGGCGTTAGGGCCGCTCCGAGCCACCCAAGGCATTGCCCAAGTGATGTTAAAAAAGTTGCCGGTATGTCCGGTGTCACGCTCGCGGCCGTGTGATGCTATGCTCATTTTACTGAAGAAACGCGTGCCTTTTTGGTCGCCCAATTGGTCAAATAGCACAGTGACCATGCCGTTTTTTCCATTGTCTTCGTGGGATTGCATCCAAGCTCCATGATCGCCGTAGGGTATAGACCCCTTCCCGATGTAAAAGCGGAGGAGTGTGGTGCTGCGTTTAATGGCGAGGGCCACCTCTGGATCTTTGACTCCGGCATCTCGGGCTAGCACAAGGCCGATGGTGAGCACCGCTCCTGGCGAGTTAATCATTCCATAGCCTGGAAGGCGGCCTTCGGCATTGGCAAACCTGTGCCCCCAAGAACCTACTTCACTCTCGCCTCCTGCGGCTTCCATGGCGATGCGGCGCAGCCCGGGCAGGACGGAGTCGTCCCCTGTGGCTAGAATGTATTCCGAAAGGAAGACGCTGACGTAGCCATGCCACCAGGTGGCGAAGCCTGTTGCCTTGAAATCAGCCGCCCATTCCGCCTCTCGCTTAATAAGAGAGCTGTATTTTTTGTCCCCGGTAGCCAGCAGACCGAGGGCATTGAGAGAGCGCACTATCGGGTTCGGCTTGTAGCTATTTTGTTGCATCCGTTTTGCCAGCGCTTCAGCGCTTTCGATCAGAATTTTTTCGGCCTTCGGGCAATTGTAGAGAGCTGTTGGGCTGTAGCTTCCGAGTAATTTAAGTTGAATCGTGACTGTTTCAGTTTTTCCGTCACGACAGCGAAAAATGAAAGGTTGCCGTCGCTCGCTTCTGCGATAGTCAGCGCTTTGCCTAGTTCTGTTCGTGGATCATATTGAAAGGGTTGATCTGCGACGCCAAGCAGCACATCACCTTCTTTCATGATGCCGTCGGCAGGTGACCTCTTCGCCACCTCGGTGATCATTATCTGTCGCGCTTCAGTGGTGGCTAGGCTTCGAAGGGTGTGCATCCAGCCCCGTAATCCGCTGGCGCCAAGCGACCAGTTTTTAGGAGCTTCTTCGGGGATCGTTTTTCCCTTGCTTACGGGTAGATAGTCGACTCTTTCTTTGATACATATTCTGTCCTAGTTAAGCGCTTTTTTCATCGCTTAGCTAGTATAGCCCCTAATTTTATTGCAAACTCCTTCTAAGATATATAGGTAATAAACTAACATGGATTTCCGCGCACTGACCGCCTCCGAACAGCTTGCTGCGCATTTGAAAAAAGAACTCAGCCGTGGGGCTTGGACGGGTTTCATGCCCGGAGAGGAGCGGTTGCTGGCACAATTCGGGGTTGGTCAGGGAACGGTGCGTGCGGCACTGCGGCAGTTGGAAAACGAGGGTTTGCTGGTCGCCGAAGGTCAGGGGCGCAGGCGCAAGATCGTATTGCCT
>JBGCEU010000104.1:0-3405 GCA_045106535.1 Akkermansiaceae bacterium
TTGGTAGTAATTCCGTTCTCGCAAAATGGCTGACCCGAGGCATGAACCATGCTGATGATACCCTCGCTGAGCGGGTGGCGGTATTTTCCGATGAATTGCCCAGCGTGTGGGCCGTGACCTAGAATGGGCACAAGGTGGTCATCTTCAGCCAGCCACAGAGCTCCGTTGGCGCAGTTGATTTCATTACATGACCGGCGGAGGATTTCCTCGGTCAGCGCGCGTGTGGCGTCATCGATATGCATCAGTTCGGAAGCCTAGGCATGCTGGGCGATGAGTCCGGCGAGTGTCTGCATGGCGTTCTCATTGGCGAGCAGATCGCGGGAGATGTCACGTCCTTCTTCTTCATTCAATTTGCCAGCGGCGAGTGACTGTAGCTTTTCCTCAAGTTCAGGAGTTACTGCGTCAGTGCTGCGGCCTGAAACTTCTGGTGCAAATGCAGAAAGGAAGTCAGAAATAGCGGCGAAATTCTCGGTGGATGGGATGTCAGAGTGCTTGTTCATGGTGTCTGGTATGGTTTGTTCAGCTCATTGACGCGCAATTGGAGGTAGTATGCAGATTTTTTGTTTTTTATTCGAATAAATAGGAAGAGCATCACGTCCCGGACTGCTTGGGAGCTCCTACGAGGAAGTTTGTGGACGAGCGGCATAGGCTGAGGAAATCTTCCCACTCGAGGTCGAGCCAAGGGTCGGCGCGCTGAATCTCTGCCATGGTTTCCTCCTTGATGGTGGTCATGACGGAGCTGATGGCACGGCTGACCTTTGACTGGCTCCAGCCGAATAGCTGGCCGACAAGATCCTGGCGCACGCTGTGGACGACGACTAGCCGCATCAGCACGAGGTTGAGTGGGTCGCACTTGCTAAAGGCATGAAGGAGGGCATCCCGGATAAGATCGACCACGTGGTCTTCTTCAGGCTCCACAGAATCTTCTCCAGCCAGCATGTCAAACTCGTCAGTCGGGCCGGACTCGCGGTGATGCTCAGGGAGCTGTCCCTCGAACTTCTGGTGCCTTTTAAGATCGATGAGTCGGTTGATCGCAGCTCGGGTTAGAAAAGCACGGAGCTTGCCCTTGCCGTTGTATTTTTCCAGCAAAGGTGGCTTGCCCTCCTTGGCTCCGAAACAGTCTGCCAATAAGTCGGCCGTGAGGTCAGATGCCTCCGTGCCGCTGGCACCACGCTTTATGAGCACCGCCTGAAGCCAGCGGATCGTATCATCACTGCCGATCTCAGCACACGCGTCAGCATCGCCCTTTAGGGCAGCAGCTACCAGCTTGCAGTCGTTTTCTTGCTCTGCCATCAACGTGGGAAATATGCTGCTGCTACTGAGTTCCTGGGTCGATTGTGCCACCGAAGAAGCTCCCTGTCGTATTGGGAACAGTGGTGTAAGGGGGTGGTAAATCTGTGGTAGGGTCAGTGATAGGGGGATTCTGTATTGGAGGCGGTGTGTAAACAGGAGGCTCGGATGGACTTGGGTCTGGGGTGCTGACAACGCCACCATCCATCTCAGGTTTCGCGACGACTGGTGGATCCTGATATTGAGCGTTTCGAGTGGTATCCCTGTGAATGGCAATGTGGGATCCGGGGTGTCGGTTCACTTTGTTACTGCTTACGAGAATTCCTTTGCGTTTGAGTTGATCTTGGCTAGCGACTGCACGGGCGATTTCACGACGTGCTTCAGGCGAGAGAGGTGCAAAGATTTTGTTTCCAGCCAGCAGTGACGTCTGGAGGAGGCGCTTAAGGTCAACGTCCACAGGTTTGGTGATGAACTCACCATCTGGGCGCATGATGACCATTTTTCCAGCAGGCACTTTCACTCTTTTTGGCTTACCGAAGATGTTTTTCTTTTTGTTAAGATACAGGCTAACGGTGCCCTCAAGAGTGATGAATTTGATCCACTTGCCGGTATTGTATTCTGTAAGTGTCGTTGTGCCTGTGATGGCAGCTGTGACTGTGGCGGTGCGGATTGTCGCTCCTCCAGCATTTTTTGGAACCTGAAGCAGAATTGATCCTGAGTTGAGGTTAATGTCACGGCTTCCCTGACGGAAACTAAATGTTGAATTAGCGCCTAAACGTGTGACCGTGTTATCCTGAAATGTGAGCTGGGCTCTGGAGCGGCGACCCGTTTGCACGGAGCTGTGTCCCCGGATGGTGTCTCCAAGTTTAGCCTGTCGAGCGGATTTCTTGGGCTGGTATAGCCGGACATCGTTGATGCGTGTTGTTACTTTCGCGGATTGTAAGGACTCGGCTTGCACACTGATTGGCAGGATTACAGCTGCGGCAGTAGTTAGTAGAATTGTTTTCATGGCGTTGCTTTGGGTCATTTGACGAATAGCTGTCGAAGGGATGCTGAAAAATTAGAACTTTGTGGTTAATCCGATACCGATACCTCCCTGAACACTCTCGTAATCAGCAGCTGATAGCGGGAGATTTGAATCATTTTCAACGTAAGTGAAGGATGCCTGCAAGCGTGTGGAGGCGCTGAGCTGGTAGTAGAGCTCAGCACCAAGAATGTGATTGGTGTCTTCACGCCCAGCTTGATCATATTCAAAACGGCTATGGTGATAGTACAGCACCGCTCTCATTTTGTCGGTGACTTGGTAGCTATAGCCGATGTGTGCGCTGATCTCGTCTCGCTCCAAACGGCTGGGGCTGGTATCAAGATCGTGGGCATAGTCCAGAGCGACATATGCGGTGTGCTTAGGTGTACTGAGGAAGACCTTGTGAGCACCTACACGCGCTCGGTGAGCAGTGTAGATCCTGTCTGAGAGAGATCCTGACGTTACCCGTGCGTATTCATATCGAGCGAAGAAAAGTATATCGAAAAAATCTGGGGTTACCTTGACCAGACCCAAACGAGCATCAGTCCGCTCAAAGTTCAGAGAGCTTGGCGAATCATAGCGGTAAACATTTTGACTGAGGAATAAATCGGCAAATAAGTTGTCGCCGATACGAGGTTTCCATGTTGCTAGCAGGCGAGTCTGCCAAATAAAGCCGTCATCTTCGTTGCTGTTTGCACTGGCGGTGTTGTCTGTCCAAAAGACGTTGGTGGATAAATCTGCACGGATTGGTGCGCGGCCATCATTACGCTGCAGGATGAGCTGATGGCCCAAGTCACTGTCAGCGGGGCTCTGGGGCGCAAAACGCTTCTGTTGGTCTAGATCGAGGTCACTATACTCTTCAGGATCATAGTCGGTTCCAAGGAAACGCTCGACTGGTGAGAGTGCATCAACTGCAAAGGTTGAAGGTGCGGCAAGAGAAATACTTGTGAGTAGGAGGGCGATTTTTCGCATGGTCGAATAGTGGTTGTCGTGGTTGTATGGCTTAGCGTGCTGCAACATACGCCACGCGAGTAGGGTATGACAAGCAAACAAGATCAGAACAAGGAGGCATGGCTGAGTGCCGATGTACT
>JBGCEU010000105.1:0-59838 GCA_045106535.1 Akkermansiaceae bacterium
GGTGATTTGGATTTTAGTGCCTTGGCAAACAAATCCGGGCGAATTTCGCCGCCCGGAGCGCGCCAGCCGATGTAGCCGCTGTTCACGCCGAGAATTTTACTCGCGGCAATGAAGCGAATGTTGTGGCTATGGTGATGGAGATACTTCCAGACTTGCTCGTCGCTCGGCTGCTTCTCTGCGGAATGAAACCAGCGGATAAACTGCATGGAGGAATCCTTTGCCAGTGTCTCGCCCGAGAAATAGGGCTTGCTGCCGTCTGGAAATGGCACGGGGTCGAGCGTGACAAATTGATCATCCGCTGCTGTTCCCCACGGTCGGTCAGGCAGATTGAATCGCTTGGAAAATTTCGATGGCAGCGCACCTGTTAGCCGAAGCGATTTACGCGGGACGGTGTAGGCCAGTCCATACCCCGCACCCCAATTGGTATCATCATATCCAGCGCCACCCAGAATAGCAAACGACCCGTCCCAGCGGCGGGAAAGCTCGTAGTGCCAACGCCGGCTGTCCATGAAGTCACGATACTGCTTAGGCTTTTTCTCTTTAATCAAACCCATCGCCGGGCTGCGCCATAGCTCACCGATTCCTCCACCGGTATGGCCGTGGAGCATGAACGAGGTGGTGTAAAAAGATTGCTTAGAACAAACGTCACGTGCGGCGGCGTAGATCGATTGCTCACCGTCGGGGTCAAGTGCGGCAGCCGCTGCCATGGCGAAGGCTAACAGGCCGTTCTTGCCATTATCGACAAAGCCGAGTTCAGGTCGATCATCGCCGTAGGGATTACCACCCCGGCCAGCATAGCGATAAAAATGCCGCAACGCACCTTGCAGAGCGTGCTCGGGAACCTCGGCACCACATTCTTTTGCCATGAGTAAAAATGTTAGCACACCAGTAGCGGCCGCATTGAGGTGGCCCATGCCGTAAGTAATCTTTGGCACACCACCACGACCCGCCCAGGAATCGTTGTATTGACCAGCCACTGCTAGATCCACCCACTTCTGGATCTTGGGGAGAATTTCTTGGTCGCCTGTTCTCAGGTAATACTCACACAGCGGCAGGCCACCGTATCCAAGCGCCCAGGCGTATTGTGAGTTACCCACGCCGTGTGCCCATTTTTTGACGACTGGAAGATACTTGTCGTCTCCTGTGGAGAGTAAAAAGAGGATGCCGAGCCCAAACCGACCTTTATCCGACTCAGGTTTGGCAAGGTAGTCGGCAAAGTTGCTGATGATTTTTTCTGACTTCGGGCAGTTGAGTGGCCAAGTTTCGCTGTAGGCACCGAGCACCGGCAGCTTAACGACAACTGGCTCAGTTTCGCCCGTGATCGCAAATTTCAAAACCCCATCCTTCGCCTCAGCTGCCCCCATGATCTGGGCTAACTGCATACGTGGATCGATGTCGGCAAGCTTCTGACCATTGATCGACTCGATGATCTGCCCCTTTTTCAACTTCCCCGTAATCGCAGCAGGTGAGCCTTCCTCGATGTTCTTGATCCGCATCGTGAACGCCGGCTGGATGAGATCGATGCCCATGCCCACAGGCCCAAATCTACCGATAGTATTCACCGATTTCTTTTCCGATGGCCGGGTAGAAAACAGCTTTTCGTTTTTGTAATAAGATGACGGCTCCGCAGCGGCGGAAGTGAAACAGGCAAGGGCAATGGAAGCCACTGCAAGTCCACTGTGCTTTTTCAAGCTGAAAGAAATGCTCATGAATTTTTTGTTAGGGGGATGATTTTCTGAATATCACGGATCAAGATCGAGCGGGTCAAACTCAGGAATCGGCGCGGTTTCGGGTTTGTGAATCTTGAGTAAGACCTTCCCAGCTCGTGCTTGCAGAGCTTTCCATTCGTAATACTTATCTTCTTTTTTCATGCGGGCGGTAGGGCCACCACGGAGGCGAGTTACTTCAATGTATTCGATCACATCGCGTATCGCCTTGGCAGCGATCTTGGAATCCTTGGGCGAGAGGTTTTTCATGCCCTCGGCATTGGCGACAAGGCTATCCGCAGCAGACTCGACACCTTTTGCAAGGCAGTACATCAGCGTCCTCAGCGCGCGTGCTTCATGCACGTTGGCAAGGAAACCGATGAGGCGCGTGTCGAGGTGGAGCTTGAGCATTGGCTCAGCAAAATCGAGGCGCTGGGCATTGGTGATGTCGCCAAAACCTTTTGGCCCAAGCACCATTCTGCGCACCGACTCATTGGCTACGACCCTCGCCGTCTGTTTATCTAATTTTGCGAGCTTGAGCATCAGGTCATCGGCAGCTCGACCTTGTGAGTAAGAAAGTGCAAAGATGATTTTCCCGAGCTCGGCCACGCTGTCGGTGCCAGCTGCTTTTTCAAGAGCCGCAATACTTTCCGAATCACCAATCTGGGCTAAAAGATAATACAGAGAAGGACGCACGATATCGGAGGCTCCTGAAAGCATTCCAACGACTCCTTCGCGCACACGCTCCATGTGAGCGGCATCATCACGGCGGAAAAGCAGAGCCTGCTCACAACCGCGCAGGTCTTCCTCAGTGGTCGATTCCTTCATGTGGGCAAGAATTTCCGGCAACACCTTATCGCCACCGAGTGCAAAATAGGCCTTCACCGCCGCCTGTCTGACAACGGGTTCCTTGTGCTTCATCGCGGCTTTCGCTATCGGCAAACCAGCTGTAGACTTTGCCTTGGCGAACACATCGAGGATACCGGCGGCCGATGCGGGATTGGTGGTTTGTGAGAAAAGCGCAGCGAGTGGCTCGTCACCACCTACGCTGACAAGCTCTACGGCAATCTTCTGACTGTGATCGCGCAGTCGCCAGTAGCTGTGCCCGAGATAAGGCACCAGATCTTCCAGCGCATCCTCGCCGAGAGTTTCGTTTAGAAAATCCATCGCCGCCATGGCGCGGAAGTAGTTTTTCCGTGATGGGTCCTTGAGCTCGTAACGGCACAGCTTCATTTTGGCGCCCGTGCCATCCAGCGCATCAAGCTTTGCCATGAACATCTTTTGCACGTCAGGCGCAATGCTGGGAAGAGTGACTGGCTTTTTTGTTGCTTTGACCAAGTCGTAGAACTTAATCATGTCGAGGTAGACTTTTTTATCGCCTTCTAACTTCATCACCTGCTCCAACGGGTTGTCGGTGAGGACGATACCCATGTGTTCAATAAAATCATGAAATGCACCGGGCTGTTTTGTGACAGTATCAGGATCAAGCAAGGTGCGCTTGTAACCAACATGCGGGCGAATATGGCGAGGGATCGCGGCTTTTTTACGTAGCCTGTGGGCAGTGGCCTCAACAGCCTCACGGTATCCAAACTTTCCTAACATTCCCTGCGCTGGCTCACAGCGGTTCGCAAACATCTGCTCAACAATCTGCTCTTCTTCTGCCGCAAAAGTCAGCGGGCCAGCTATTTTCAGCACCGTATCTTTATCCCAAATTTTGATCCGGGAAGTCACGAAACCACGACCACCCACCGGATCAAGCGTCAGCACATCTTCGATCGCCTGCCTCACAAGCTCCTCATCGAAACCTGCTTCGAACGGCTTCTCTCCAAGTTTGGTTGCTTTGGCAAACAGCGCTGTCTGCGATGCATTACGCACGCTGTTAGGTGCCACAGATTTTGGTTCGGCAACCGTCGCCTTTAGTATAGCGAGCTGTGTTTCTTTATCGTCGGTATTTTTGGAAATGACATTCACCGCAGTGATGCGGACGAAATCCTTGGGGTCATCAAGCAGTTTGACGATCTTAGAAAGGTTCTCGAGCACAATATCCCTGCCGCACGCTGCAATTGCCTTGCATGCACCTTCACGCATACGTGCATCGTCACTCTCGAGAAGTTTCACGAGGCGACCCAAGATTTCTTTTTCTCCGGCGACATATCGCTTACCGAGCTCCTGCGCAACATACCTGCGAGCTTTCGGGTAAAAAATGTTGAGCAGCTTGAATACTTCGTCCGTGCTGCGCTCTTTCCAAGGTTTGCCAGCACGCTCGATAAGCATTGGATCATTAAACTGCCCACGCGCGCTGGCAAGCAGCTGATCTATTTCCTCGTCAGTAAAAAAGAGATCTTCATCGAGATCCTTACCCGTGATGATGGTCTGTTTGTGGATGACCGCCTGGTGAAGCACCTCTGTGGCGGTGGGGTCACGCAAGGCTCCATATTGCCCGACAGTGGGTGAGTGATAGACAAAGCTACCATCAAACATGCGGCAGAGCGTTCGACGCCAGCGCAAGTTCCGCTCGTTCATGATACGCACCTCTTTGCCGCAGAGCGTAGCTGCCCATGACGACCAGTTGCCGTGGTAGTCGTGACCGTGACCACCCCTGCGGGTGAAGGCACAGTGACTGGACATTTGCGCAAAATACTTAGCTCCATATTTGTCACCGAGCAATTTCATCGAGAAAGCCACACCTGTATTTTTTCCATTACTATCATCTGAGGCGTATGCCGGATGATCTCCATATGGAATGCAGCCTTGGTCAACGTAAGAGCTAAAAAAGCGATGTGAACGCTTCACCGCGGCATCCAGCGCCGGGTGTTCTACTCCAAGTTTCTGTGCCAGTGTTATGAGGAAAAAACACCGGTTACCTGCGGCGTTGAGAGCTCCGTATCCGGGATTCATTTTATGAAACTCACCGCCGTTGAATGAGGGCATGGCAAAGGTGTGACCCCACGTGCCGCCGCCACTCTGACCGAGAGCCGTATCGATGGCAAATTTACGCATCGCAGGAAGAACGAATTCGTCACCCGTGGCATCATAATAAATGGCGCAATACAACCCTGTGTATCCATGGTACCAGCTCCTTTTTCCGCCGCCGTCTCTGATGCCCGGTTTAAACATATCCCCAGGCGAAAATTTAGATGGATGCCATTGTTTAGCGTTTGGGCTACGCACCCAATTTTTCACCAACTCGCGGTGTTCCGGCTTTCCGGATGCAATGAGGGCAATCGCTTCGACGATTCCGCCACGACCACTGCGGCGAACTTTCGGGTCTACTACAAATTTCTTTTCTAACACCTTCCAGGCCTCTTCAAGAATCTGCTCCGTCTTAGGACAGTCCCAGGGGGCGGTGTCACTGTATTCAGGAAAGGTGCGTATCGTCAGACTGATCTCCAGCGTGGTCGGATCGATAGGGAATTCACCAAAACCCTGCGCTTCTTTGGTACGCTCTTCTTCCGGTTTCCATTCGTACAGAGAATTATCGTCGCGAGCTTTTTTGAAAAGCTTGTCGATATCCACGCTGACAACATCCTTTTTACCAAAACGTTTGACGTAGTTTTTATCCCGCCAAACCAGAAAGCTGATCTTGCCGCCATTCTTCTCACGCTCTGCCTCGATGATCGCGTTACCTATAAGTATACCAAGGTGGCCACCCGCGACAAACTTTTTACCATTCATGCCAATGATGACATCGCCAGGCAAGAACTTACCTTCGGCAGGAGAACCTTTGAGCGTTGCCTGCACCTGGATTTGATCGCCTTTATGCTTACCAGACATAATTCCAGCCACGCCGGTAGGCCCCAGCGTCCAGACAACATGTCCCTTTTTCACCTCCGGTAGTGGATCACCTTTCGTGAGGTCGGGGAGCTTTGCCGGCCTCTGGTTTTCCTCACCCGTTAGTGCGCCTTGATTGGCAATCGCCTCCATCTGTTCTGGTGTGAGCGTGCGCTCATCGGCCAATGCTGACCCGGTGACCACCAGAAAAGCTGTTAGTATTTTAAAAAAGGAATATTTCATGACGTGAGTGGTTCAGCTTGTGGGTCGGGTTGGCTTTTTGATTCTGCTTCCGACGTGCTACTTGGTTTTGCTCCGATGAGAAGAACCGAGAATCCAGTGGCCTGCGCGAGTTTTTCAAGATCCTCCTTGGTCTGTGAGGACATCGGCGAACGCAAGTCCCAGACGATGTGTGCGGTTTGTGCGACCTTGGCTCGCGCCTCCTTGCGCAGAGCGAGCAGCTTAAGGAAACTCTCCAACACCTGCTCTGAGCGGCTTTCTGAATCAACCACAAAAGAGCTGCGACCATACCAGACTGACTCAATAATAAACTCGTCAGCTATCTCATCAGTCACCTTGATCAGGTGTTCCTGCTGACCTATCAGAGGAAACTTCAACATTGATTCCGGCAGCTTGCGTGCGCGGGAAGGATCATCTGTCAGGTAGATAAACGAATCGCCACGCTTCGCCAAGCGGTCGAGCTCCTTGGCAACAGATTCCCGACTGCGTTTCTCAACAATCAACAGCGGCGGCATCGGAGTTAGGGCATTGAGCCAAGAGCTTGGCAGAGGCAGTGGAAAGGACGACTTACCGTGAATATTCGCCCTGCGAATAAAATCTAACAAAAATACTAAAAACCCGACAATGAGCATCACAAGCGTGGCGCGAAGGTTCAGGAGATCGAGTCGGTTCGCCATCACCATATCCGCCGCCAGCATTACGACGGGTTTCTTTTCTTCGTCCTCAATAAAGGTATCATCTTCCACCCCTTCGATGGCTTCATCACCACCAATAGCGGCCTCGATGCTGTCGTCATCCGCGCCGGCACCGGAACGTTTTTTCTTCTGCTTTTTCCAGCCTGGGCTGCCCAGACCTTGGCTTTTAAAATACTTGAGATCCGTTTCGTCCATGCCGGCAAGGTCGAGGTAGTCCCCCGATGCATCTTCGGCGGTGCGAAACTGTGCCACCTCATCACCACGGCTGTCCAACAGGGCTTTTTGCCGAGCTTGTTCCAGAGCTTCCTGTTTAGCGAGTTCCTCACTTCGATCGGGCTGGATGCGGTTGACGTAGTTCTCCGAGTTACTGCGCGCGAGGAAAAACCCGACGATTGTCAGCCCGAGCGCAAGCGTGCAAAGCAGGCGCGATGGAGTCTTCCAGTAAATCAAACACAGCACCGCGGCAACCACCCAGCAGATGACGCTGAGGTAGCCGATAGTGCTGAATATTTCCGGGTTCCAGTTCATTTCTTTGCTTTGGTGACTGCATCGTCCCAGCTGTTGAACGCGTAATTGACGAGGTTGACTCCGAGGCTCATTGCCGCATCGCGCAGCTCAGGAGTGACATCAGTATAGCCCTGGGATTTCCATGCGTCATTCATATCGCCCGGGTGGTAGAAGACTGCCCAGCGGCCGTCGTGCTTGATGCCCATGGCACGGCTGCCAGCACGCGCCCAGAACGCTGGAGCACCATCAGGAAAACGGGTCGGAGCTTGGTAAAGCATATCATCATCGGCGATGTCGAGTAGAGGCTTGTCAGGAAAGACGCGGCGCATGAGCTGCTTGAAGTGGCTATCGAAAGAGGTGCCGGCCGCGGCATCGGCGATCAGCATTCCACCCTTCAAACAGTATTCACGCAGTATCTTGACGTCATTCGAGCTGACTCGCCCGATCTGGTTACCAGTCAGATAAACAAACGGCGGAAAACCATCATCAGGATATTTTTCCAACTGCGCGATTGAATGGCTCTCGCCATTGCGGGAAATTTTTTTCAAGCCTGTCATCTTGGCAAATGCACGCAGGAAATTGGCATCGGCACCCGTTTCATTCATGCCATCATCCCAGCCTTTTCCACCATGTTCTAAACGGATGAAACGGATTTTATAATCATCCATGCCAGCCGGCCAGCCACCTTCCGTGCCGCCGCCTTTGCCTATCTTACCCACTTTGGCGATCGCACCAGCCTCGTAGGTCGCCTGCGTTTGTTTCTCCATCTCTTTGTCCACCTCAGTGTCTTCATAGATATCTGGAATCGCCGTAATAATGTTAGAGTCTGGCCTTAATGTAAGAGTCTTCTTCTTTTTCTTTTTCGGCTTCACCATCTTTACCATCGCCACCACTGGGTTACCGCTTCCTTTTGGCACCTTGTAGGGCTCAATATCATCGCTAAATAGAGTAAGTAGCCACGGAATCACGATCAAAATCATGATGTGGGTGGTAGCACTGCCATAGAGGCTGCGGCGATGACGCGGGTCACGTCCATGCGTTCTAAAATCCTCTAACACCCGGTCGCCACGCATCGGGTCACCCGTATTGCTAGTGAATGCGGCGTAGACCGAACGACTCCGCATCATCAGACGTAGCCAACCCGCATAGAGAGCCACAGCCAGTGCAGGCCAGCACAGACTCCACCAAAAAAGCAGAATTGTCGCCCGATCCTGCTTGGCTCCATAGATTTCGATCTCAGCATCGAGGATATCAAAAAGGCCGATCCATACGACGACCACATAAGCAGCCACGGCGAGGTAAACAGCAATCAATGCCGTTCTGAGAATGTGATACGTCGCGGCATTCCGCAGTAAGCTCAACAATCCTGCCGCTGCACAAAGAACACCCACTAATCCGAATCCTTTGAAGCAGACACCCAACGCCTGAATCATCTGGCCAGATTCAAAGTGAATCGCGATCGACACATTGTCATCGAGGAATGCCTCAAGCGCGGGTGGCCCCCAATTCCAAAATGCCCAACCAAGTCCTAACAACATGACAGCCGCCACACTGACCACAATCGCCTTAAACGGCGATGGGCGCGTAGGAATCTCATCAACCCACTCTTGGGGAAGACTGGAGATTTCCGGCTGACTGGTAGAACTCATTTTAAATATTCAAAACAGTAGTGGGAGAGCGCTAAGCGCGTCCTTACTTGAACAAATCCTCGTCATCATCTTCTACTTTCGGCACTTCTGGCCCATCGGCTTTGACTTCGATTTCTTTTTCGATAGCTGATTTGGGCTTTTCAGGATCTGCATCCGCACTCGCATCTGGCTTGGGGTTAACAACAGGCTCTTTAGCCGGTGCCTTGGGTTTCTTAGACCCACTTGCAAACTGGTCACTGATGTCCTGCACGTTCAACCCGTGCTCGTCAGCAATGTCGCGGAGCGAACTTGTGGCCTCTTTGACAGCTAACTCAATACGCTCGTCCTCACTCAGCTCAGATGTGTCCTTCCCCGCTACTTTTTCAATCAGGAAAGGAACACTCGTTCCTAACAGGATGACGCCATGGATAATGAGCGTGAATACGATGATGGATTTCAGGCTCCTGCCGTGGAAGCTCTCCATCAGGACGTCTGGCGTTGCTTCGTCGCCCGTGGTGTTTGATGTTTTCTGTTCTTCTTTCATTTTGATGCTTTATTCTTGGTTGTTTTCCCCGACTGCTTCGAGGATGCCGCCCGCCTCGACGATTGCTTTCATGACGGGTTCAAAAGTTTCCTTGGGTAACGCGGCGTCGCACTTGAACTGAACGTGACGCTGATCGTCCGATGCCGTGTTCGCGAGAATGGCACGCACTCCCCACTCGATGTCCTTCGCGTTGTCGACCGGTGTACCATCGAAATATATCACACCATTCACATCAATCGCAACACGTGCCGCGACGGACGCTTCCATTTTTTTTGCGTATTCCGATTGGGGCACAGTGGCCTCGATATTTGCGTTGTCTTTGACCGACTCACTACAAACGAGGAAAAAGATAATCAGCAGAAAAGCAATATCGCCCATGCTAGCGATCGGCACCGGTATGGCGCGACGCTTCTGCTTCTTTTTCCGTTGGATGCGTTTATTCATAGATGATTAATCGTCCTCTACTAATGCAACCACACCGCCATTAGCGCTGATGGCGGCGAGTGCTTGAAAATAGTCCTGATAAGGTGTTCCTTGCGCTGATTCTAACATGATGACGCGCTTCGAGCCTTCCTGTTCGGCAAGATCAAGTGCTGCGAGGCGATCGTTGAGCTCGGCGAGATCCATTTTTTTATCATTAAATACAATCTCACCTCCGCGCAGTTGTATGGTCGGCGTTTTGTCCGACTGCTTTTGGGTTGTTTTCTCACCCGATGGCAGGTCAGCCGTGATGCTCTTCACCTTCACGAGTGTGGTGGCGACGAGGAAGTAAATGATCAGGAGAAACGCAATATCAGAGAAAGACCCGGTAGGAATCTCCCCCGTGCGGTGCTTTTTCTCTCTGCTATATTTTTTTCTCATCAGATCAGGGGTCGGAGATCAGGACGCAGGAGTCAGTAAGAACTTCTCGGGGCTATTAAGCATGGCTCCGAGCATTTTACCAATTTCACGATTCAAATCAGTAAGCTCCTTGTGTTTTTCCTCGGTAATGTATCCACAATCTTTGGCAAAATCCAAAGTTGTGTCCGTTTCAGAGTTTTCACCATCACAGTCGGTCAGTTTGCTAATAAAATGGGCTTCATATCGACGCTTGGCCCACGCCTCACGCAAGTTCATGGAAACAGAACGGGAAGATCTTCTTCCCTGGCTTGTAATGGCATAGCGTTCTTCTGCCGGAAAAGATTTACTCAACTCGAAATACTCCATCGCAAGCCTGTAAGACTTCTGATAGACTATCAGTTCTTTCACACTGTTTACTGCCATTTTCTGTCTCCTGATTCCTGCTGCCTGACTCCTGACTAGTGGTGAGTCAGAATAAACTCGACGACTTCGCTGTTAGCCTCTTCAATTTCCAGTTCGATTTCGTCGCTCCAGCGGTTGAAGACGCTTTGGGGAATGACAGCCAGTAGGGCAACAATCAGACCAACCGCGGTGGTGATCATTGCCTCGGCAATACCGTTCGCAACAGCGCCACCGCTACCACCAATACTACCTGCATCAGCGAGTCCCGCGAAGGATGCGATCATACCGGTCACTGTTCCGGTCATACCTAACAGCGGTGCGGCGGTTCCAATTGTGGTCAGTACATCGAGTCGGCGATTCACCACACTCATTGCTTGGGCACTGTAATCATCCATCACCTGCCCAACAACAAGACGCATAGTCTCAGAGCTTTCATCCTTACCGCGGAGCTGCTGATACGAATTGAGCCCGGCAAGAATCACTGAGGCAATTGGACCACTCGCTGCACGGCACTCAGTAGCAGCAGCGGAAATGTCGTTACTTCGCAGGTGGCCCAGAACCTTCGAACGCAGTGAGAGCGTATCGACTTTTCTATTCTGACGGAAAGCAAACCAGCGGTCGTAGACGACTGCCAAGCTGATCAGGCTGCATATAATCAATGGGACCATTAGCGGCCCTCCTTTTAATAGATGTTCTAACATGGTTCTTCTTTCTTATGTGGTTGGTGACAAGGGTTGGGTTTTTGTTTTCTTAAAATACTCAAGTAGCTTGAGAGCATCGCGCGGGGGAATTGGAAACTGGCTGAATTTTAGATCTTCACCTGGTTCGATCACAAACTCACCGGTCGCGTGGTTGTAATGGCTATCGGCGCACTCAGCAAGTGGCATGCGAGCGAAATAACGTCGGCGCGCGATGGCAAGCATGACCAGTTCATCGCCGACGACACATAGCCACATCGGCGAGCGCCACCACCAGAGTCCCGCATCGATACGCGCCTTACTGCGGATACAAAGATCCGGAGTTGCGGCGCCTATTTCCTCTTGGAGGAGCTGTCGTTCGCGTTGGTTCATATTTACTTGGTGCTTTCCTTGAGGGTCTCGATCATACGTTCACGAGCTTCATTTTCGAGTTTGATGATTCTCTCAAACGCAGGATCGGTGAGACGTCCACGGGCATACTTTGCCCATTTGCTATCAGGAAAATCGAAGGTAACCCGGCGGTAGAGTTTGTAAGCGTCATTCATCGCCTTGCCACGAGCTTTGTAATTCCCCTCTGACATAAGACCGGCAGATCGCTCATTACTCAAGCCGCACCAGTACATCGCCTGTGATCTAATCTCACGCCCATCGTATTTCTCATTCTGATAGACTGTTTCAAAGCCCTCGATTGCCTTCACATACTGGTGCGCACGCATGAAATTCTGCGCGGCACGGAGTCCTGCGAGACCAGCCAGTTTATCATCTGGGAAACGCTCCTGGAGCTTGGTAAAGACCATCGCGGCATTCAGGAACTGCGGGTAGGACAGCTTATCGAGACGGATCACTTCGGCCTTGGATTTTTCATCCTCGTTTTCACGCAGAGGGTCGGCTTCCTTTTTGAACGCCAGTCCCTTTTTCTGGAAATAGCCACCGAGACGTGACATCACCTCGGGGATGAGTTCGTCATCAGGATACTTGTAAGCAAGCTTGACGTATTCCTCCACGGCGTTGTCAATCTCCCCCATCTTCTCATAGACGAGCGCGGTCTTAAACTGCGCTTTGGGCGCGAACTCGGTATCGGGGTAATCCGTGGTGATTTTCATGAAGCGGGCGAGTGCGTCCTGATACATCGGCAGCTTGGCTTCATCGTTTTTCGAGAGGTCAGCATATTCCTGAGCGAGGTTACCTAACAAATACTCCGCATGGGCGCGAAGCTCATCGTCGCGGTGAGTTGCTATCGCCTCAGCGAGCAGCTTCTGAGCATGCGCCATTTCCCTGCGCGCCAGGCTCTCCTGCTCCATCTCACGATGCTTTTTAGCCAACTCAAAGAAGCACTCAGCGAGCACAAAGCTGGTCTGCACTGCCATCTCATCACCCGTGAAACGCTTACTGAACGGCTCAATCAAGCCGTCCGCACCCTTGTTGACGATGACCTTATAAGACTGCGTTCCCTCCGGGGTATTGTAGGAAACGGAAACATCATCACCGTAGCGAACGGGAAAACCGTTGAGTGCGACTGGCGGCAGCTTCGCCGGCAACTTGTCATCGGCGTAGCTGAGCGCGAAGACGCCCTTGAAAACCCCGGAGTGTGGCTCGGTTTCGCGAAGCTCATATTCTGTGCTGGCACCGCTGGTGGATTTCAGGGTCACAGAAGCGGAGTCACGTCCTGCTGTCACGTCAAGACCGCGATCTAACACACGAACGTAAACTTTTTCACCCACAAATGCCTTGGTCAGCGCGGTGTTATAATTTCCATCCATGACATCGAGGAATCCATGGCTGCTGACTTTATACTTATTCGTTTTCCACTGCACTTTACCTTCCGCATCCTTGTAGGGATAACCCAGGTGCACGATGTCGCCTGCCTGAACAACAAGCCCGCCAGGAATCGCCGAGGACGGCAATGCTTCGGCAGCCTTGTTAGCATAACTGATCGTGGGCTGATCACCGAGGATCAGCGGAATCGAAAACGAGAAACGTCCTTCCTCGAGGTGAGGTTCATTTGATGGTGCGCGCGGTGTGGTTCCAACTTGGTAGCCGCTCGGAGCGACCACTTCTGTGCCCTGCAATACTCCGGTCAGCTTCATCGTGCCGGGCACACTAACATCAAACGGCGACTTCAATTCACCCTTGGCGGCCTTGCGTGCGGCTTCGGTTTGGATATAGGCACGGATCTCACTGCTCTTCGCGAGCGCAAGGTGTGGGACAACAACATCAAAACGCAGGCTGGCACCTACGACTCCTTGCAGCTCAGTACCGGCGAGTTTTTCCTCAGCCACATAGCTGTAATCGAGTGTCCGGCGTTCCGGCACGATCTCAGGTGCGAGTCGGCTTCCCTTGCGAGATTTTGGCTGACTGGCTGGCTCTTCGGCAGGCTTCGCGGGTGGCAGCTTTTTACTGGTAAGATTGTAAGCTGCTAGTGCTGGAGTTGCATATTGCGCGTGGGAGATTGTGACCTTGCGGTCGGTAGGAATTCCCGGGCTAAGGTTCTCGTGGTCACGATAAACAGCGGTCAGTGTGCCACCTTTGGTCATCTTGATTTCTGATGCGCGGGATGGCTCGCCCTCGACGGGGAAGATCTTACCAAGGAAACGTCCACTGTGCTCTTCGGTCTCCAGTGCTTTCACGGTCGCCTCGCCACCACTACTGGTAGTGATTTTAAACTCAACGGTATCACGCTTCGGGCTACCATCCATGTCGGGATCATCGATTACGATAGCGACGGCATCATCGAACCGGAACCGACGGATCGGCTCTAACACAAGCACCCTACCCTCGGTGGTGGTCTCGTAGTTGAGGAAAGAAGCGGAGACTTCCGCGTTATTGAATGCCACCGTCAGGCTTTTCTGGTGCTTGTTACGCTTCGGAGTGGCGCTGACCGGGTCTTCATAGCGGGCGATAATTTGATCACCTGGCAACACTTCCAGCTCGGTGTTGGCGCGTAGTGCCTGGTAATCTTGCTGAACGGGTAACAGCGCTTTGCCTTCGCGATCGCTGAGAGTGACTTTTCTGATCACTGGAGCGACGCCTTCAAAGCCCGCGATGACGAGCCGGACCATACGGGCTTGGGTATTATTACCATGGGTAACATCAAATCCGTTGTCATTCACGGTAACCGTTGCGGGTTGAGGAATTTTTGCGCGGACACCTTCCGGGAAAGTCGCCGGATCAAACATCTCATCCGGGCATGGAACCAGCTCTTCCTGACCTGGCTTGTCACAGTGAATGACGGGCTTGCGCTTCAGTAGTTCGCTGCGGCTTTCGTGTCGCCAAACCTCAATCTGATGGAGCCCCGGCTGAAGCTCTCGCTCAATCATCAACGGATCATCTGAATCTTCCGAAGCTGGTTTTCCATTCAACAGGAATATCGTTCTGATCTTACCATCTTTGTCAGCAGCATCGTAACCTGTTAGGTTAAAACGCCGAACCGCTGCGGCAGGCTGGTAAAAGAGCGCGCGGTAGCGGATCAGACCCGAATAACCGGGATGGCCCGTATTCACGACAGGCAGCTCTTTGGTAGAGAGATTTTTAACAGTGGCCGCAAGGTAGTCAACCGATCCCCGCGCTGAAGTCAGCTCCATTTTCTCATGCCAGTCCTTGGGTAATCCCCTGTCTTCCGGATCAGAGACGGCGAGGGCTTTTCCGTTTCTTGTGTAAGTGGGAAATGAGGTGATTTGCGGGCGACCATTCCATGCTGCACTGCTGTCTGGGAAACGGGCACGCGTCGTCCAATCCTGACCATTCATGGATGTCTGCAAAACAAAATGAGTCAGTGACTCGCCTGCACCACCGGTGGTCACGGACAGTTTATCGACCGACACATTGTCGTTCATATCAATGCCAAATGTGCGCAAGCTATCGCGATCACCCACCTTACCCTGCCAGCCGGGGTAGTCTTTGGAACTGATCGCCATGTTAGGGTCACGTCCCGGAGCGCTCTCCGAAGCAAACGCCAAAGCCTGCGCGCCACTGGTCGGCACGATGGCTTGGAACTCACCCGTGAACGGGCCGGTCTCGGTCAGCTTGAGGCGGCGGATTTCATCACCACTCGATGCTGTTAGGGTTACGAAAATTTCATCGACGGCGGCAGTTTTACTTTGATCCGCATCGTTGATACGGAGATAAATGGGGTTTCCGGGTCGCACGGAACGCGTGCCCAGTGCCGCTTGGGCAGTCGAGAGGCCAAGCTCCGTGATGTCGAGTTTGCGCTCACCATCACGGGGTGGGAATGCGCCAGCTGCCAGAGCAAGCTGGGCATCTGAAGCGACACTGATGACAATCTTGGGATCATCGGGAAGGTCGTCCATTTTCGCGCGGAAACGTTTTGAGTATCCGAAACGGATTTCATCGTCGCCGAGGATTTGAAGTGTCTTATCGCCCGGGACGGGTGGCCCGAGAGCCGTTTGCACCTCGGCGCGGAACTTCTCTTTGTTATCGCCAAGCTGGCGGAGCATGATGCGTTCCTTGTCGCCTGACTTCGCCCAGATTTCCACTTCGATATCGGCTCCGACACCGGAGACCCTGAGCGTGGGGTCGCGGAGATTGATCTTCACTGCCTCACCGGGAACGAGCACGGTGTTCTCTTGAGAAGGCCCTAGCTCAATCTCACTTGCCTCGACAAGTTTGCGCATCTGGTTGTGAATTTTACCACGAAGAATCAAAGCATCAGGGTGCTTTGGCTCGCGTAGAAGAACGGATTCAATTTCATCGAGCCCCTCTTTGAAGTTTTCCTGATCCATAAACACCTCGGCGCGGGCGTAATGGACTTTGATACGGGATGCGGGATCCTTGATGCGCATGAGCTTGTCCAGCTCGGTCATGGCGGCACCAAAATTCTTTGATGATCGGTCGACTTTCACCGATCCCAGCGCGGCCCGCAGCCCCATCTCTGATCCTTGGTATTCTTTCGCGTCGGCTACCTTCCGATACCATGCGCGTGATGTAGGCAAGGCACCTTTAAGAAAAGCCAGATCGGCATAGGAAATCTTAAGCTCGGCATCCTGCTCAAGGCTGAAAGTTCCTTCGGCTTGACGCGACCAGATAGTCAGTTCCTTAACCAACTGCTCGGCGCGGTCGGTATTTTCTGTTTCGGTATTACGTTTCAGCAGCCAAAATCCGTATTCGACTGATGTCTTCCTGAGCACACCTTCTAACTGATCTGCACCTTTCTGATAGAGCTCCCACGCGGATTCAAAATTACCCTGCACGAACTCCGCATTCGACTTGTAGATGAGAAACGCGGGATCGGATTCGTCGACGGGGATTTCCGCGGCACCGATGGCTGAGGCGGCTTTGCCCGGGATAGAACGGAGTCGATTTGCGATGACAGGAATATTCCAGTCCTGACGCTTCAGGAAACCACGGCTGATCGGGCCGCGTAGAGCTGCGCGTACCAGAGTCATGGCAATGGATGGCGAGTCCGCCTTCAAAGCGGCTTCGGCGAGAAGGGACAGATGCGCCGCTGCGGGTGACCTCAGATTATCGTCCGAGTCCGCTGCGAGCCAAAGCCCTGCCGCATACGGCTCCAGTGATGACCACTGCTTCGTCTCCAGCGCATCCTTGGCAAGGCGCGCCACAAGGGCATCGTAACCTTGTTTTTTGGGGTAGCTTGCAATGGGTGCATTTTCCTTGAATAGTGAAAGTGCGAGCTGGCGAGTGGCAGGTGACCACTCGGAAAGTGCCGCGACTTGGCTGAGCCCTATGACGGCTGCCTTACTATGCAGCTTAGCAGCGCGATCGATGACTGTTTTTAATGCCGCTTCGGTTTGCTCAGGCGTAGAATCTTCTGTTAGGGCAAGTAACTCACGGCTCAGCACAAGTGGATCAGCTGCGGATTTTCCGGTCAGCGCCATGCTACCGAAGAGCAAGCTATGCGATGCGAACTCATGGTAAGCCACATCCATCTTGGGGTATGCTGGTGACTTGACGAGCTCCTTCATGAAGGCAGCGGATTCTTTCTTTTTTGGTTCCACACAATGAAGCCACATGCTGAAAACAGGTTCCGAGATTGTGCCCGCAGCCATCTGCTGACGCAGCAAACCTTCCAGATAGTTAGCAAACTCAGGCAAAGCCTTCCGCATATTCTTAAAACCCCAACGATCCCATCCACCTGTATGATTGGGTCCAAATGAGAGCCTTGAATACGCATTGCCAAATTCGGCCTTTGCCAAAGTCTTGAGAAGTAACGTTTTGTGTAACTCTTTCGATGCAGGAGACGCGGCAAGAAAATCAGCCGTCAGTTTTTCGACTATCTGCGCCTTGTCGGTATTGGGAGCTTGCTTGAGCAATTCATCCCAGAGTGGCAGCGCACCCGCGATTTTTGGAGAGGCACTGAGTAGGTCGTTGCGCAGTGTGTTGAAGGCGGCGAGGCGGTCTTTGCTACTTGCCTTTTTGCCCACCTGTTTTTTGAGCTGCTGGTAGCGGGCGTCGAGCTTGGCATATTTCTTGTTAGGAACATCATTTTTAACATCGCGCTCAAACATTCCGCTGTGCCAGAGGCCGTGAGTAGCCGACTTGATATCTGCAAAACGCCACATCTCAGACTTCATCATTTCATCGGCAGCAGCGCTATATTTGCGTTCGGGTCTTGCCCACGCACGCACCATGGCGGCGGAAGCATGTGGGTTGCGAGCAAGATGCGGAGCCATCGCCTGCGCCAGCTCAGGTGTGAGGGTTTTATCAAACAGCGGCACGTCAGGCGCTGATAGAGAATTGAAGGCGGCGGGGATCTTGGTCACAAGTGTGCGAAGTTCATCTTTACTAAATAGATAATCAGCGGGTCTCCTGTTCTTAGCTCCCGGAATAGAACGTCCCAGAACATCACGCACTTGAGCCGGAGTTAGCTTTGGAAGCACGTTCAGGATCGGCGCCGCTTTGTCCGCGCGGCGCGGATCGACAAAACGAGCAAAAACACCCGAGTCGCCGGCATTGAAATGCATCCAACCTTTGGCGACAGCAATCGATCCCTCGTAGGGCATCGCTGCGACGAGAGCGTTGGCTGCTTGGATGGCATCATTCAGCGTGGCGTCATAGATCTTTTCCTTTGCGCCAACCATTTTTGCCATGGAGGCAGCCAAGGGAACGATTTCCTTCACCCAGGCGATGCGAGCCTTGGTCTGCGGCGTCGTGCGTTTTGCGGCGGCGAGTGTGTCGAGCGACTGGAAAAGGGCTTCGCCGTCGTGACTGAAAGTCTCTAGTTCGCGCAACAGGGCATCGAGCTTACCGGAATATGGTTCAAGTGGGTCGTTGCTATTATAAACGGCAGCCAGGCGGCTCGCCATGCCTGCTAGGTCAGACCGTGATTGGGCACGCTCAAGAAACCACGCATCATACTGGCGTGCACGACCGTAGGATCTCAGACGATCGCCATCTTCACGCATGAAAAGATAAGCCGCCTCGGCATCGCCAAGATTGTTGATCATGATGCGGTAGACTGCCGGAGTTGCCTGCGCGGCGAGATTAGCATCCAGCTGTGGGTTCTTGAGTAGCTTGCGGTAGAAACCGGCGGCCTCTTTCCACTCGGCTGCATACTCGGCTGCCTGTGCTGCGTTGAACAAGAGCTGCTGAGAGTTACTTGGGTTATCGCCCAGCCAAGCGCGAACCGCAGCGTATCCTTTCGCAGAGCGATTTTCTTTGATTCCGGATTGCAGGATCTGCGTGACTGCGGATTCTGTCTGAGTCGGTGCATCCTGAAACGCCTCGATCTGGTCATCGAGTGGTGAGGCCGTGATCCAGCCAGCGGTCACCCACGTGAATGCCAACGCCCCGAGGGAGCTGATGCGACCTACTGATTGATTCATGATTTTTTTCTGCTGATGTCTTATCATTGCCCTTCCTCTAGTCTCTCCAGTTCAAGTTTGTTTTCCAATCTCAGCATTCCATCCTGCGATAGCTGGCCACGAGCGTAGGCAGCCCAATCGCTCTCCGGGAAATCGTATGTTAGACGCTTATACATTGAGTAGGCCGCCATCTCGTTGCGCTTATCCTGGTGGCATTTACCTGCCCAGTACATCGCCTGCGACCTGACAGTTTTTCCGTCGTAAGTTTCCTCGTTAATCACCCGGGTAAATGCCGTAATTGCCTCGGGCAGCATCCCAGCGCGCATGTATGCCTGACCTGCGCGCAGACCGGCAGCACCCGCCATGGAATTGTTAGGGAAACGCTGCTGCAGACGGCCAAAGATCTGTGCCGTCTTGAGATACTCACGCACTGCCATTTTCTGCATCGCCTCACCTTCGAACTTCGCGTCCTTGTCCTCCTGCTCGATACCTTTCTTGAGGAGAGGTTTGGCTTTCGCCTCATAGCCAGCTGCTTTTTTCAGGAAATGGCTCCCGAGACGCGCCATGGATGTGGCGAGGAATTCGGACTCGGGGTATTTATAGGCGAGCTTGACATATTCCTGCGCCGCGATGTCGGGCTCCTTGAGTTTCTCGTAGATCGTTGCGATTTTGAACTGCGCCTTGGAAGCATGTAGCGTGCCGGAGTAGCTGCCGGTCACCGTCATGAAGCGTGAAAGTGCCGCGCGATAGCGGTCTTCCTTTAGCTCGCCTTCTTCGGTGGTGTCCGCTTCCTCAAGTGTTAGGTTTCCGAGAATGTATTCAGCGTGAGCTCGGGTCTCAGGATCGCGGAACTGATCCATCGCATTGGCGAGCAGTTGTTTTGCCTGGGTGTATTCACGCGTTGCCAGCTCGTTGTGCCCCAGCTTGCGGTGACGTTTGGCTATTTCCAGATAGGATTCGGCAAGTGAAAACTGAGTGCGCATCGCGACGTCAGCATCTTCGTACTGCTTGGAAAACGGCTGGATCGTACCATCCGCTCCCTTGCTGATGGTTACGATTGAAATAGGAGTCTTCGCACCCTTACGATCCGTGTAACGCGCGGCGACGGTGTCGCCATAGGTGATCGGAAAACCGCTACGCCTGACATCGTAGTCCTCGGGTAGTGGCCCGGGGTTATTGGCATAACTCAACACATAACCACCTGTGAACACACCGCTGTGAGGATCTGTCTCGTAAAGCTCTACGCGGGCTTTGGCGCCCGACTTGGCCTGAAGGAGAACGGTTACCACATCGGCCTTATCCGTTAGATCAGCACCGAGGTCTCTGACTTGCAGGTGCAGCGTCTCACCCGCATAGACACTCGTGAGGCGATTATTAAAGTCCTCATCCATGATCGCAAACAGCGGGTGGGTAATGACTTTTGCAGAGGCGGTGAGCCATTTCTCCTCGCCATTGGCATCCTTGTATTGGAAACCAAAGAAGATTTTTTCGTCAGGGCGAACAACCAGTCCACCACCGACCTGTGCAAGAATACGCGATGCACTGCGGGAGGTCTCAATCTGTTTTTGCAATTCTCTGCGCTCCTCGTAAGTGATGACGCCGCGCAGTGGCAACACATCCGCAACCAATGGCACAGCGATTCGGAAACGCTCGTATGCAACAGGATTCGGCGTTGACCAATCGACAGAGCCACCAGTGTAATTACGGCTCATCCAATCAGTGCGATTTTCACGGTTGCTCAATCCCCTCCACTCGAGGCCAATTCGCTCCGTGCCGAGGCGACCTTCCATCTCAATCGTGCCGGGCACATTGATATCAAATCCTGCAGCAGCATTTCCTTCCGCCGCGGCCCGCCCGGCTTCCGTCTGGGCATAAATTTTAACTACGGAGGAATTTCGAAGTGCTACATGTGGCGCCTTCAGCTCGAGGTATGCCAGTTTTCCGTGGACGAGCGCAATGCCGCCCTCGGGTGCGTTTTCAGCCGAGGTCAGTTTGTTTTCTATATGCCAGAGTGATCGGCTGTTTTCGGTTGCCTCATCACGCTCCTTGAACTCAACCGTGGCGTGAGCGATCTGCAGCTCAGGCTTCTGGAATCCTGCATGGATGATCTGTCCACGGCGCTCGGTCGGCACTCCAGGACGATTGTTTTCGGCATCGACGTAGATAGCCGTTAGCGCAGCGTCTGCCGCGACTTGAATCTGGGCGTCACCCGGCGCAGCTCCGGCAACCGGAGTGATGGTCGCCTTAAAAATACCCGTGGATGGGCCGGTCTCGGTGGCGACCAGTTCCTTGGTTCCGCCGCTGTCACTGGCGACGCTGACCTTGACGGTGTCAGGCTCGACCGAGACATCCATATCGGCATCATGCACCGCAACACTGAGTGGCTGATCGTATGGAAAACGGATCAGTTTCTCGTAGAATGGCATGTCTTTGCCGCGCCGCTCGTCAAAACGCGGCTCCATGTCGGCGAACTCAACCCGCCCATTACTGAAGGCGACATCAAGGAAACGCTCGTGTTTTTCCTTCTTATCGGTGACAAAACGATCATCGACATAACGGACAAAAATCTTATCGCCTGTTAGAATCTCAAGTGTCTCGTTTTTATTCAGCGAGGCAAAGTCCTCGGCGACAGGTAACAGCTTTTTCCCATCGGGACTGTTCAGAGTGATTTTGTTCAGAGCTGGCACAGGGCCTTCTTGGCCAAGAAACACCAGACGCATCAGGCGGGCGCGGGATTCCGGGGCAAAAGTGACATCAAACTGCGTGCCTTCAGAACTCGCTGCAATCTCGGCAGGAGAATTACGGTGCTCTAACACACCATCAGGGAAAGTTGTCGGATCGAAGAAATTATCCGGGCACTCAACCAGTTTTTCGCCACCCTCAAGGTTGGCAAACAGCTTGCAATCCCGCCCAAAGCCGATCGTGCCATCCCAGCCACTTGCCCAGATCTCGAAGCTGTGAACGCCAGCCCGCAGGTTAATCTTACCTTGCAAGCGACCGTTCTC
The DNA here is from genome assembly GCA_045106535.1 of Akkermansiaceae bacterium. GTDB lineage: Bacteria > Verrucomicrobiota > Verrucomicrobiia > Verrucomicrobiales > Akkermansiaceae > Oceaniferula. The sequence continues at coordinate 21,815 of JBGCEU010000105.1, forward strand.
ACCCGTGATGCGGCGGCCATTGACCGCCAGCACAAACTGAGGCTTGCTACTTACGGAAGGATGCATTTTTTCCGGAATCTTGAAGCCACCAAGGTTCAGGCGGAACTCGCGGGTGGTATTTTCAGGCTCATAAAAGTAGCCCTGGAACCGGTAGATCACGTGGGAATTGTGGTGGCGGTTATTACGCTGCCATTTGACCTTGGCGGGAATGGATTTGTCAAAAGCCTGGGAAATACCTGAGACATTTTCTGCAACGCCCTGCGCGAACTGCTGGGTCATCCAGCCCCGGTCAAAGTGCTGTTTCACCTCGTTGAATTGCTCGACCAGCTTGCGATTGTTGTTATTGTGATAGCGGTCTGAATCATTCATCACAACTACGGATGGCTTCCAAGGATGCGGGACAGCCACTGGATTGTTAGGGTAGCGGGCAACTGTTGTCCATGCGCTTGGATTCATCGCGGTTTGCACGATGAAATTATTCAGCTTCGTGCCGCTCTCTGCCGCGGTGATCGCCATTTTCCCGAGTGCTACGTTGTCATTGATATCGACAGTGAACACGGGCGCCTTGTCTTTTTGGGCAGTGGGTCGCCAAGCGGGATAATCGGCATTCGGGCTGATCACCATGTTTGGGTTACGCCCCGGCTCAGAGTTCTCAGCAAATGCCATCGCCTGTGCGCCAGTGGTCGGAATTTGCCCCTCGAACCAGCCGGAGTGGGTGTCTGTTTCCTTAAGCACAACGCGAGCGATGGAGTCACCACTGGAGCTCGCCACACTGACAACAAGCTCATCGACTTCTGACGTCCGGCTGCGGTCGGGATCGATCACGCGGACGTTGATGGGGTTGCCAGGCTTGATGGTCTTCGCGATCTGCTTTTGGAATTCTTCTTCTGGGTCAGGCTCTTCCTTAGCACGCGCATTGGCATCAAGTGATTCGGCTGCCATCTGCGCCCTCGCGCTTTGCTCAGCAAATTTAGAACCTTTTTCCTCAAGCTCGGCGATGAGTTTTTCCATGTCGGCGAGGCGTTGTTCCTCTACGGTGAGCAGCTTGCGTGCGGATGCCATGATGATGGCGTCGGATGCCACGATGATCGGGCCTCCACGTTGCTCCGGGATATCGTTCATCCGCTTGCGGAAACGCTCAGAGTAGGAGTAGTAAATTTTATCATCACCGATGACTTGCAGTGTTTTGTCACCAGCCGAAGGTGCTCCGAGAGCTGTCTGCAGCTCACCACGGAATTTTGTTTTCTGATCGCCGAACTGACGCAGGAAGAATGTTTCCTTGTCACCGGAGTCTGCCCAGACGACGACCTCAATTTCACTGCCCGCGCCGGAAACGGCAAGTGTCGGGTCGTTCAGGGTTACTTTTAGTTTCTCGCCGGGGACGATGGATTTCTGTTTACTAGTCGAGCCGAGTTCGACTTCGGTTGCCTCCATCAGCTTCTGACGCTTGAGCTGGACTTTTCCTAACAGGATTTTTGCATTCGCGTGGTTCGCCTCGCGTGTGAGGATGGAATCGATGTCATCCTTCGCGTCATCGAACTCCTCCATATCGTAGTTTACCAGCGCGCGGGAGTAGCGGATGTCCGTCCAGATTTCGGGAACACGCTCAAGCTCAAGCTGGGCGAGAGTCTGCAGGGCACCATCGAAATTTTTGGCGATCCGTTCGGCATCGGCGCGGCGTAATACAGCGCGGTGACGCATCGGGACGTCTTGGTAGGCCTCGTTTTTCTGAATACGGGTGAAAATTTCATGGGCTTCACGGATCTGGCCACGCTGCATGGCGATGTCACCGTATGCGATCTCGATTTCCACTCTCTCATTCAGGCTGAGAGGCGTTCCCGCTTCACCCGCCCAGCCGATGAGCGCTTTGATCAGCTCTTCCTGACGCTCTTCTTCGCGGCTGTAGATCACACGTGTTAGAGCCCACTTGATGTATGGCATGGATAGCTCACGATAGATCGGCATGAAGGCTTCCCAGTTTTCATCGAGTAAATCCCATGCGGTATCATCGTTACCCGTGATCCAATCTCCCTGCGACTGATACACGGGATAGGCTGGGTGGCCTTTTGCCACCGGAATGACGATCAAGCCCATCTTCATGGCGGCTTTTCCGCGCAGTGCCTTCATCAGCGGAATATCTACATCGCGTTTGAAATAACTATGTCCACGGTGGCGAGCGAAGGCATCAAGTGCAGCTGAGGCCATGGCACTCACGGCTGACGGATGGGCATCGATCTGCGCCTGCATCATGTTTTTGACCCTATCGAAATTACGGTGATTCCGATTGATCTGTAGCCACATGTAAGATGCCAAACGGTGGAGCTGGATGGAGTTGGGTGATTTGATGGTGGTGGCGATCAGCTGGTCACCAAAATCAACTGCCACGGGTGCCACTTTCCAATCATTGATCAGCTGTAGTAATAGATCCTGCACCTTGGCATCTTCCATGACTCCAGGAGTGAGCTTGGCTAAGTTATCCAAAGCGCGTTCTGGTATCTCAACGTGCACGGGTGATTTTTTCACCTTATCGAGAGTCGATTGCAGAGCCTCAGTGGCGAGGGCGATGTCTTCTTTGAGTGCCTCTGGATCGATCTCTATTTCACCCTGCTTATTTTTCTTGGGTTTTCTGGCTTTTCTCCCCTTTTTCTTTTTGCCTTTGGCGTTCAGCTCAGGTTCACCCTCGACTTCGATGAGTGCGAGTAGATCTTCACTGACCAACATGGGATCGGCGGCATCAATCAGCGCGATCTGAGCCGGAGTCATGACGTCATTTTTGAACCACTGGCGGACGGCGTAGCGCGCTTCAGATGAAATGGTTTTCCATTGCGGCGATTTTACCAGTGCTTGGGCGAGTTTGACTTGCTCAGCATTGTTTTCTGAATACTGCATGTTCACCCATGCGATAACCTGCCATGACTGCAGTTTGTTTTGCTTGAGCGCATTGGCAACAGATTGACGAAACGCTGGCTCAAGCGGATGAGGTATGGCTTTCTTTGGCTGCCGTTTCTTCAGCTCGGAAATACTACCGCCAGCGTGGCGCTTGGCGAGGTAGAGAATTCCCGGTGCGTATGAGGAAACATTCACCCGGCTGGCGGCTTCGATTTCTTTCCACTGTGCGTCCTCACTGATGATTCCCGCTGCGATGGCATCGCGAGCCATGAGCAAGGCTTCAGAACTACCGTCTTTAAGTAAGGCGGGAATCGCTTCGGGTGTGTATTTCAAAATCGCTTTCAGCTGTTCGACCACACCCGGAATTTTAGGTTGGTTAGATCGGTAGTCTGCCCAGAGTTTCTTAAAGAGGTCGTTGCGTTGTTGCTGCGTGGCATTTTTTGGCAGGGCTGCGGCGTTCACCTTGGCAGCAAAATCTTTGGCTTGTTTGACTTTTTGATCGCGCACTTCATTCCCACCAGGGCGTCCGGCATAGTGCCAAAGCTGATCGGCAAAACGCTCGAATTCATGCGTTCTACTGATACGCCAGGCCTCGGATCCAAGTAAGGCTGCCACCATTTTATTGACGTCCTTAGCTTCACCACCAGCGGCAACAGCTCGAATCAGGCTAGCTTCAGGATGTGGATTACGCTCAAGCTGTGGGGCTAGCTTCTGCGCCTCCGCTGGCGTGATTTTGTTCCATGGTTTTTCAGAGAAAAAGGCACCTGAGCGACTTCTGATCAGCTTCGGGTTGGCATTGAGGTAGTCGCGCACCACCTTGAGGTCGGTCAGACGCACCTCCTTGACGCCGTAGTAATTTTCCCGCCACGACTGCATCAGCTCTGTGAGCTGCATAGGTGAAAGTTTGGGAATAGCTGCCACTATGGGCGCCAGCTTGGCCTCGGTCTCGTGCGACCAATAAGTAGCTACTGGGCCACGGTAATGCGGCCCGTTTCCTCCCCCAGCCCATCCGTCTTGCACCCACTTGGCGTAGCGTGGATATTTTCCTAACAAAGCCTTTGCCTCTGCGATGGGCGGGGCGGCGCTGATTGCCGGTTTCGCTGCTCCTGCAGGCTCCGGTGTGGGTTGATTCTTTTTACTTTTCCGCCGCTTTTTCTTCCCCTGATTACTTGGGCCGCCAGCTTGCGTAAGATTGTATTGCCTGACCGACACCGCCCAATCGAGCCGCAGCGCCGTTTCCTGATCGAAGGCCATCGCCTTTGCCAGTTGTTTGCAGGCGGCTACGAGTTCATCACTGGAAACGATTGTACCGGGTTGCTCGGTGTAGACATCGGAAGAGTCAAGCAGCCAGCGGAAATAGGTATCGTAGTGAGCAAGGCGTAAGTCATCTGACATGCCGGACTTGATCAGCGCGTGCAGTCGGTTCGCAACGGCAACGCCATCCTTGCGTTTCATCGCCTCGTTGAGGAACCAATGATCAAATTGACGGGCGGTGTTGTTACCCGCAAGCCTATCTAAAGTGCCGCGGTTAAATGCATAGGCAGCGCTGAGGTCATTGAGTTGATCCTTGAGCAGGACGTGACCTGAGATCACAGCCTGGGCTACGGTTTCCGATTTTGGATCCGCTTTTTTGAGATACTGCTGGTAGAGCGCGGCGGCACCGCGTGCATCACCGCTGAGTTCGGCGGCTCGTCCGGCGTGGTAGAGCAACGCAGGATCTTTGGGGAGATTCTGGCGCATCCACTTTCTCGCCTCGGCGATGGCTTGGGTAGGTTTACCCGCCGCTAGACCCGCCTTAAGAAGGGCAAGAATCTCGGCCTCTGGCTGGGTCGCCATGGTACTGGACATGGCGGTGCGTTTTTCATCGAAAGTATCGGCTTGGGCAAACCCTCCCGACAAAAGAAGACCTGCGAGGGTACACGCCTGCAAGCTCGGATAAAAAATCTTGCGCGCTGAACTCATGGAAAATCCCGGTTGATTGACTAACATGCGGCTCCTCTATTTGTCTCCCTCGGCTTCGATACCGGCGAGTTTCTTACGTGCCTCGGTCACATACTTACTGGTCGGGTAATCGAAGATAAGTTTACGCAACTTCGTTTTCGCCGTCTCGTTGTCCCCCATTTTGTAACCTACGTTCGCCCACAGGATGAGCATCTCATCAAGGAAGGCGGCGTCTGGGTAATCGCTGAATACACTTTCTAACAATTCAGCAGCCTGCGCAAACGCATCGGTATCGACGTAGTGGCGCACCACCTTGCCAAGCGCATCAGCGGCGTAGGAACTCTCGGGATATCTTTCGTAAGTTTTGCGATAGGCTGCGACGGCTGGCCCCATGGCGTTCTGCAGGGCGGTCGCCTTGGACAAGCCGGCCTTACCCCACTTACTGTTGTGGGCATCGGCTTTTTCAATGGCATCGACAGCGCGCTGCTGCAGCGTCTCACCAATGCGGAACTGCGCCTCGGCAGCAGAGATGGGATTTTCCAATTCCAGAACCTGAGCGTAAACATCGACCGCTTTGTCAAACTCACCTTTGTCGGTGAGGCTGCGTCCCAGGGTCATGAGTGCCTTATCGGCGAGCACGGACTCCGGGTAGAGGCGGTTGAATGCCAGACAGGTGGAGGTGGCGGCATCAAAGTCGTCCTTAAGAAGTTCACACTCCCACTTGAGGCGGAAGGCATTTTCAACGATGTCACCGGGAAGTTTTTTCCGGTTCATAATGATTGGGTTCACCTTGGCGAGTGCCTCGGTGGCGCGCTGGGAAGCTCGCTGGTCGAGCCCCATGTCCTTATAGATCTCACCAAGACCTGCGAGTGCCTCGGCCTCCACTGATCCCTTACGTGCCTTGAGTAGCTCTTCAAAAACAACAAACTGATCAGCGGTGACACCGGAGTTCACTGAGCCGGAAACCTTGATCCGCGCCTCGCTGGTGCGTTCATCGTCGCCGTAAAGATGAACCTTATCGGTGTAGACCACGGACAGCTCATCAAGCTCGTCGCAGTGGAGGATCGCGTCCTCGGCATTGGGTGTGACTCCCTCCTCGACGGGTGCGAGTGTCACTTTTCCGACAAAGATTCCGGAGCGAATCGTTTGCCCTTCGCCTGTCTCTGTTAGTGTGATGGTAATACTGTCGCGCTCTTTCCAGACCTCCTCGTCCTCGGCTTCGAGAGAAAAAATATCGAGCACTCCCTGTTCCTCATCTTCGGCAGCTGCGGCGGCCTCGACCTTGTAAAACGATTTCACTGTTAGGGTGACTTTTTCTGCACCCGCTGAGGTATCGAGATCAGCATCGCGCAGCATCATCACCTGCGGCTCGCCTGGGTAGGCGATGTAGGCCGGGGTGGAATTATCACCAAGGAAAAAACCGACCGTTCCCGTACTTACCGCGCGGACTTTACCAGTGCGTGGCACGCCTTTTTTACCGTCGAGTGTGCTATCGTCCATGTAGGTGACTTCCAGAGTGTCGCCACCGACCATTTGTAGCACGCCGTCGCCAGGCTTGGGATTACCTAAGGCTGTGGGTGCAGAGGTGAGCATCTCGTGTTTTTTACCAGGAACTGGTACACCGGTGAGCGTCTCGACATCACCACTGCTGACCTTGACCTTGGCTTGCACGGGCACGTTGAGCTTGCGCATGACGGGGACATCGGCATCAACGATTTTTGAGTAAAAACGCTGGCCAATTTCGATCCTGCCGAGGTCATCACCGCCTTCCCCCGCTTCCTCGACTTCCGTTCCCACCAAGGAAAGTGAGTCGATTGCTTTGTTCCAGTTCTTCAGCTGGTAGTGGCTCATGCCGATGTAGAAGTAGGCCATGTTTGCCCACTTCGTCTTTGCCGCCACTTCTGTTAGACGACGAAATAACGGGAAACCTGCGGAATACTGACCCGCCTGATACTGGCTGAAGCCTGCCTGATAGAGAGCCTCATGATAGAGCGCGACGACTTCCTCGGATTGCTTTTCCCCAGGCTCCGGCGCGAGCAGTCGGGTGAGCAGCATGAAGTGGTTCAACGCCTCCTTGGTCTTACGCTGATCGAGGTGGTGCTTACCCATCGCCATATGTGCCATGTGCGCGAGGAGCGTGCCCTGATTATCACGCACCACGGTGTTCAGCATCGCGAGTCCACGCTCGTATTGCTTATACTCCATCAGCTCGATTGCCTTGTCGTAAAGGTGCTTGGCACGGCGGTCGATCTCACCCGACACGCGTTTGCGTGGTGCTTTTTCCTCACCAGCTTCTTGAGCTTGAGCGCAGGGAACGGCTACAAGGAGAGTCGCGAGCGATGCCGCAGCGAACCGTTTGGTTTTTCCAATGGATGTTGTCATGAAATATTTTTGTTAGAAAACGATGTGTTAGTCTTGCGCCTCAGCTTCACCACCGGTGAGTGCCACGCCGTAGCTTTCCAGCCGGTTGTGAGCCTCCCCTGATTGGCCTGTTTTGGGATAGCGCCGGAGTATGAGCCGCAGCTGGGTGACCTCTTTTCCTTTTTGACTGCTGATTCTGTAGATGTCTGCCACCTTGAGTGCAGCCTGCGCCGCGGTTTTGCCGCCGACGGACTCAAGATCCTGCACGGTCTTGACCGCCTTGGCGTATTGTTTGAGTGCGATGAGGCAGTCGGTGACTCCCCAGGTAGAAGTGGGCTGCACGTTGGCGGCCTGGTAGGCCTTGATCGCCTCTTCATGTCGCCCAACTTGATGTAGCAGCTGCGCCTGTCTGAGCATCATGCCATCTGCGTACTTAGGATTTTTCAGAAGCGTGGGGATTTCTAACAATGCCTTCTCAGCATTGGGGTTATTGCGGTGGGTGCGGGCGCTGTAGTAATCAAAGCGGGCTTTGGTCGCCATCGCCTTGTCCTTAAGGCGGGCAAAATAGCGTAGCACGGTTTCCTCTGGCTCGTAGTAGGCGACAAATTGCGTGTATTTGACCAGCTCCTCATCAGACATGCCCTGAGTGCGAACCGAGCGCATCACTGCCTGCGCCTCCTCATGCATGCCGTGCGGATGCCGGAGCTTATTCATCAGGGACATTTTTTCATCGTTCTTCATCGCCGCGAGAAACGACTTGCTCTTCTCTGCAAAAAACGCGGAACGCATCTTGGGATCGACCTTGTAGTAGCTGCACCACTGAAGCACGCGTTTGATGTCGGCTGTTTTTGATGCGAACTGCTTATCGAGCCGCGCCTTCCAAGCCTCTGCGTCTTTTTCGCTGACAAAATGCGCATCCGCCCATTGCTTGCGTAGGTCGTCATTTTCCACAAAACGGTCACCCATTTTGGCCGCCCAGTAGGCAGCGGCTGTCTTGCGCTTATCGGTTTCGATCTTCGCACGTTTATTGAGGACGGTGGAAAATACGGTCGACCAATAACGTGTGTCTTCCTCTGGCTTGTCGACTTTTTTGCCACGGCCATCAAAGCCACTCGCCGCGGTGTAGAACTCCTTCAGCTTATCGTGATTGGGAGAACGGACGGCGTAGTGCGAGATGACCGCGCTGCGGGCGGCGGCGGCGGCTCTATCGTTGGATTTCAGGAAAGCAGTGGCCGTGCGCCAGTGGTATTCGGCCGCCTCCTCAAACTTGCCGAGTTTTTCCATGGCGTTGCCGAGGTAGGTCAGGGCGGTGCCTGAGTTTGGCTGGGAAACGTAGTCGTCATCTTTGACCATTTTCGCCCAGGTCGCGGTTTTTTTCGCCTCGTCGCCATTAAGTCCGTGACACTCGCCTATGTGGTAGAGCGCAGCGGCGGCATAGCGAACATCGTCGGGAAAATAATCGACCACATCCTGGTAGGCCTTAATCGCGGCGTTACGTTTTTCGACTAGGTGCAGGCAGCGCCCCATGCGCAGCAGGACGTACGGTAGCGCCTTGCTCTTGGCGAACTCGAACGAGTAGGCTTTGTAGGCTGCGTAGGCACCTTTGTAGTCCTTCTTTCCAAAGAGTTTATCGGCATCCTCAAGATTGACGCCCTCGAAGGTGTCCAGCTTGGCAAATTCCTTGCTGGGATAGAGGATTTCCTTGCCCGCTTGATCTTGCGCGGAGCTAGTCAGCGAGTTCAGAGCCATCAACACAGCACACGCGATCGCAGCGCGATTTACGCTTCTTTTTTGGAAGAAATATCTGTCTTTCACGATGTCGGTGGATGTGGTGTCTGTAAGGAGAAAATTGATGTTTTCACAAGTAACTGCTAGCATACGAGCACATAAGAGCCTTCTTTCAGGGATGGCTCGATTAATACCTTTTCCAGCAGGTGCGTATGAGCACACTAAATCTCAGATAGGTCACCAATCTACAATAGTTATTCTCACTCAAACCTGTCCACAAATGGGGAAGGTTTGACTCTTCTCCGAAATCAATCGCTAGTTGAATGATGATTTGCTAATCACTTGTAGCAGCACTAGTCCAATTCGTTATGATTACTTCCGTAAAACCCGCACTCTCACGTCCCCACCGTCAGATCAGCCATTTTGGAAAACTCTGCCTAGCTGCAATGGCTGTAGCATGTGCCACCGTGCAGGCTGAGGAATCTGCGCAAAAGGATTACTTAAAATACGATTACCAAACGAACTTCCATGCGACGCAGGCGAAAATCCGGACAATTGAAGAAGGCTTCACCCTGTGGATGCCGCGCCATAACAATCTCAAGCAGCGCGTGCGCAAGGGGCCAGTGGATTTGCTGATGATTGGCGATTCCATAGTCTTCCGCTGGGAACGACAGGGAAAAAAGGTCTGGGAGGAATTCTACGGAAAACGCCGCGCGGTGCAGATTGGGTCTAGCGGTGACTACACCGATCACATTCTCTGGCGGCTGCAAAACGGCGGCGTGGCTGGTGCCAACCCTAAGCTGACCGTATTACTCATAGGCACCAACAATACCGGACTACGTGGCGATCCTCCCGAGGAAACGGCATACGGTATTTTTGCTATCGTTCAGGAGCTGAAGAAACGCTTGCCAGGCAGCAAGATTCTTCTGTTAGGAATTTTTCCCCGCGGCAACTATGCCGATGCCAACGAGAAGCAGAAAAAGCGACTGGATAAAATCACCAACGCCAATAAGGCAGTCAACCAGATCATCAAAGGCTACGCCGATGAGAAAACCGTGTTCTACCGCGATTTTGGCTCCGTATTTCTCAATTCCAAAGGCCATGTGAATCCGGCACTCATGCCCGACTACGTTCACCCCGGCGAGGCTGGCTTCCGCGCCTGGGGCAAAGCGATGGAGCCCTTTATTAAAAAGCATCTGTGCGAGTGACAAATAAGATCATTACCTAGATGGAGAACCGAAAGCCTCAGGCGGACGATCACCGTTTGGGGTAATTTTCTTAAGGGTTTTCATCAGGCGTTTTTTTGCGGCCTGAGCTTCGGGGTCTTTTAGGTCTGCTGGCTTTTCGGCAGGGAGCTCACGGGCATCGATCATTTTTCCACTATTACTGAGAAGCCGGAATTTTCCGTCAAAAAGGCTTTCACCCTTGTATGCGTGATGAACCCACCGACGTGGGACACCTGGTTTGCCATGCAACTGGGGCACAATACTTCGACCATCGATTTTATCCACTATCTCCGCACCGGTGAGCTCGCAAAAGGTCGGAAAAAGATCTACAACATCGATGAGATCCTTACAAACCGAAGCAGCGCGAATAGATGGCGGCCCCCAAACGATTAGCGGCACATGGCTGCCGGCGTCGTTGAGTTCGGCTTTACCGCCGTTGACGTTACCAACCAGCGTATGGCGGGTGTGTTTGCCTTCGCCTGCCTGTCCGTATTTCGGGTTGATGAAGTCCGGCTGCCAGGTGCCATTGTCACCCATGAAAATGACATAGGTATTCTCACGGATGCCAAGTGCTTCAACCTCGTCTAACAAACGCCCCACAAGCTTGTCCATGTAGTTGATAAAATTGCCAAGTGACGGATTGCGCTTCAACCTGCGATCATCGGGAGTCGCCACGACTGGCCAGTGGGGCAGGAGTTCGTTGTGGACGATGAGAAATGGTTTCTCGGCAGCTTTGGCTTCACGCATTGTCTGAATCACGTAGTCGGTGATTACATCGGGACCAAAACGATCTGCGATGTCATCACGAACCTTACCATCATGGTTCAAGGTGGCATTCCAATGGCGCTTAGTTTTCTGACCGTCTTTCCAAATTTGCCAGACACACCATGAGTCAAACCCCGAATTGCGTATGTGCCCGGGGTGTTTCTCTAACGTGGCGAGCTGCCACTTACCGGTTGTGCTTGTTAGGTAACCGTTGGCTCGAATCCTCTGAGCAAAGGTCGGCATCTTTTTGAAATCTACTTTTAAGTCTGTGCCTTTGTGGACCGGTAACACCCTTTGATGACCGTGGCGCGTCACATAAGTCCCGGTGTGCAGACTAACGCGCGACGGCGTGCAAGCTGGGCTAGTGTAGGCACGGCTGAAGCGTATCCCCTGCTCCGCCATTTTATTCAGCCTCGGAGTTTTAAAATCCAAGCCGCCGTAGCAATTGAGCGCTTCATAGCCAATGTCATCAGCAAAGATGAGTAAAATGTTAGGGCGTTTCCCGGCATGCGCTGAGAAGTGAATCAGAAAGCCGAATAGGATGAGCCACAGAATGCGCATGCTTGTGAGTCTAGCACCTACCGAAGCGGCGAGTCAATGACTGCTGAAAATTCACTCTGTTCATATGGCAGAGGTAGCAGCCTGAACTTGTCAACGTAATCAATTCGCTCTAGGTTTCCCACGATGAAAATAATGTCCTCACTCACTTTCGTGTTTCTCGTAAGCATTGGATTGATCCAAGCCGAAGCCAACAAAACTCATATCGATAGTATTCGTGACACTTATAAAAAGACGAATACCAAGATTGAAACTACCGAGAAATCTGCCGAGGCCGCCAAGGCTTCATCGATCAGTGTTGATCACTACATCACCAATGCCCTGAACCGCAGCTGGGAGGCCGTGGGGAACTATAAATCAACTTACAAGTATTACTACATCCATGATGCGCCTAACGGCACCAATCAGCTACTGAAGATGACAAAAGCATCCGAGTCCGCAGCACGCCGCTACCATGAGGAATTTTACTACAACGAAGCAGGCGAACTGATTTTCTATTTCCAAAAAACCAATGACGTCGACTTCCCCAAGGAACGACGCATCTACTTCCACAAAGGAAAAGCTATCCGCCTCATTGATGACAAGTATTCCCGCGATGGATACACAGAGGGTGACAAAGAAATGATCAAAATCCTACGCAAGCGCGAGAAAAGCATCATGCTGAAGTTCACTAGCAAATAGAATGATATTCCGCATCTTAAGATTGTGATCGCTTAACTGACGCTGGTTGCTATAGACGCAGCATGTTGTATTCGATGATTCGTCAAACTCAGGTATTCGCCGGCATGTCCATGTGTATGATCAGCATGACGCCCATATCCGCGGAACCTAACACAACCACAAGCCCCAAAGCTAATCTAAAAGCACTATCACAAGTAGCGGCTAGTGATTTCACCCGTCACATCAACCAATCTACATCACCTAACAAAGAATGGGTTGTCGCAGTAGGAACTCGTGACGGGAAAAAACCCAAGTGGGAAAAAATTCCCCATGAACACGAGAATGGAAATACTATAACATCATACCTCCTCGACGGTGAGAATATTGGCAACTATCTGGTGAATATTAAAACGAACCGTGTAGTAGCGGCACTTGATGGCGGGCATTTCGGTACACTCAACCAATACAATCACGAATCTGCATCTTACACGTGGTCTCCTAACAGCCAGTGGCTGGTGGAGCATCAGGACTGGAAATGGCACACGGACACTTGCTCAGCTCATTATCTTAACCCCAAGGGCAAATGGTGGCAAAGCCGCGTGAACCTATTAACACATGCCGAAAGCATCGTGGACACATGGCTGAAAAAAAACGCACCTCAACTTTCAGCGGAAGTTCGCAGTAGCTACGTCATAAGAGCTGAAGTTAAGACCATAACTAATGATGGCACTGTCACTATGAAAATCTCCGCAGAAATTCCAAAAGCCGAAGAAAGCGAGTACGTTGACCTGACCGTGTCAGGCAAGATCGCAGCTAAGGCAGATGGAAATCTAACGTTCAGCGCAACAAGCATCAAATCAGCTGAAGGATAAGTCTACGGCTGCCAGATCGAGGCTTCCCAGGCTGTTTTGATCAAGGTGAACTACTCACAGAGGTCTTACTTCTGCCTGATATAGATGTGATATCCACAATGATAGTCCTTGGAAATTTTATTCTCCTCGTCGCTATCTGGCGTTACATTAAAACCACCTTTTTCGACGATGAGGAAATCGTAGCCTTCTACAGTCCTCACCTCCATTTTAAGTGCCTGATCATCGTTGATGCCCGCTAGTGTGTCACCCGACCAGAAGTATCCACTGAAGAATTTTGATTTCACTTTGCCATCGGCGCTAAGCTGCATCATATCTTTAGGTCTATCAACCTTGGTGGGGTTTTTCGCGAGTCGAGGCTTCAGCCACTTCTTGATAGAGGTATCCACTTCTTGGGGGGTTTTGGGCTGTGGCCATACGCACCATGCCCATTTACCAACCATTTGTTTGTTAGGTGTGAATTTTCCACTGTAGCGATACATATCAGAATCCTTACCGCTGATGTATGACTGGAGTGTGGTCTTAGGTATCATTTTCACAAACTGATCCCCTCCTGGAAGCTGCTGAACGATCGAGCCAATCCGCGAACGAACGGTTTTTGCACCACGGCTCATCACTGCGCCAGTATAGGGTTCCTTAAGCACGCTGGGCATTCCTGCATAGGTGTCCTTGAGCAGCGGCTTGGCGAAGTCTTTGATATCCTGCTTGGCGGACTTCATGACATCAGCAATGGCACGTGTGGAGCTGGATGATGCTGAATCCACGGTGAATTCTGACGCTGCTTTTAAAATCGGAGGTAATACGACTTTATAGTGATCTGGTGATGTCGCGATCTTTGATAGGGTGACAACGGCAGCTGTCTGAACCCAGACGCTATCATATTTCAAAAACTCAAGCAGCCTGTCTCGGTGCTTGGCAATACGCTCGGGCTTAGCTCGCTTCAGCGCTTGGATAGCATGCATAGCAACCCACCAGGATTCCTTGGGATCGTCCACCATCGCGCCGACAAGGTCATACATTTCCGGTGTTACTTTATCCTCTGAAAATGCCTTCCCTTTAAACATCCCGGTGAGGGTTAATAGCCCAGCCTGGCGCAGACGTGCGTCTTTTGATCGTAGAAGCGGCACCACGAACTCGACGCGGCCACGCTGCACCACCGTGCTCATGGCAAGACTTCGGAAGGCATACTCGGGGTGGTAGATGTATTTCAGTAAAGTATCATCTGTTAGGTTGGGGTCTGCCAATTTTGCTAGCACAGGCACTGAGACACTATCCTCAACGGTTTCTTTCAATAGATCTTCTACGGTTAGCTTACCTCCAGGTATCGGCTCAATGGATTGGAACACATCATCGGCTTCATTACCCCACGGACGTGCTGGCAACTTGAAGTGCTTTGCCCATTTACTACGTGGTGCACCCCAAATTTGTAACTTCTTACGCGGATAAGTGTAGGTGAGGCCAAAATAGGTGCCCCATGCCCTGTTGCCCGATGCCTCAGTGGCTGACCGGTCATAGCGATCATCCATTCCCGCGATACCAATACTACCATCATGACGGCGAGAAAGCTCCATCACCCAGCGTCGGGTATCGTGATAGGAGCGGTACTGGGTAGGGCGCTGATCTTTCATTAACGCCATGGCTCCGTGGTGCCAGATTTCCCCGATGCCTCCACCGGTGTGCGCGGCGTGAAACCAATTCGTGGCGTAAAAACTCTTCATCGCTGAGTTATCACGCGCGCCGGCATAGACAGATTTTTCACCATCGGGCAGAAGCTTTGCAGCTACGGCCATGGCACAAGCCAAGCCACTGGTTTTTCCGTTATCACGGAATCCACCTTCGGGTAGACCATTACCGTATGCCACGTTACCGCGTCCGGAAAAGCGGAAGAACTGCTGCATAGATTTGGAGAACATGTAGTCGTCCACTTCCACGCCACACAGCTGTGCCATCATCAGAAATGTCATGCAGTTCACCCCGGAGGCGTGTACCTGCCCGGTTCCGGTCGAATAAGTAAATGCTGCGGGTGCTCCGCGACCACTCCAACCGCCGTTGTACATGTGCACCTTCAGCTCCTCCGTCATCTTCTTAATAACCGGCAGCACTGATTGATCGCCTGTGCGCAGGTAGTATTCGCATAGACCCGGCCCCTTGTAGCCCTTCTCCCAGTTCATGCCGCCAATGGTCTCGATGCCCTTCATCCATTTCTTAACCACCGCGAGATCTTTTTCTTCTCCGGTTGAGAGCAGAAATAGGACAGAACCCCACTGAGGTTTTTCTTCTTTCGCGAGAACGTCAGCGAGCCCACGAACAATTTTGTCGGACTTCGCGCAGTCTACCGGCCATGTCTTGCTGTAGGAACCCATGACGGGGATCTTTACCAGCACATTGCCCTCTCCCTTGATCTTGAGATTGATTTTTCCATCCTTCGCTTCTGCGGCGGTAATGATATCGCCAAGAATAATGCGCGGGTCGATGTCCTTGAGAACGACACCATTGATGCTCTCGATGATTTGTCCCTTCTTGAGCTTCCCCGTGGCCTCCGCAGGTGATCCTTTTTCCACATTGTGAACCTCCATCGTCATGCCAGGGCGCTTCAAATTGATACCAATACCGACAGGGCCAAAATTCCTAACAAGCCATGATTTTTTGCCGTGCCTACCAGTGTCATTCGGATAGGGATTAAACATTTTCATGCCACTTTTATCCTTGTAGTAGCTCTTATCCTGAGCAATCGCGGGATTGAAAGCCAGAGCTAGGGTCGCACCCAAAATGATTGGCAATCTGAAGCTCGAAACGTACGGTTTAATGATATTCATATGTCGGTTCTTAAAAAAATGTGCGGGCTCTCAATGACCCGAATTAGCTTGGCTTATATTATTCGGCTTTCTTAACAATGAAAGCAAAAAGCAAAAACGATAGATCTGGATAAGCTCTAATTTTTTGCCTTAGAGACTAATCAAACCTCCAAACTTTTCGTGAACCTAGATCTTCCTTTAGGCGCGTTGCCCCTTCATCCATAGCTAGGCTTCGAAGTGCCGCGTCTTGCTCATCCACTAACAATTCCGCCAATTCCTCGGAATGGGTAATGACAATCACCTGAGACGCTTCGTTGGCGTAGCTTATAAGCTGCGCAAGAGCAGAAAACAGTGACGGATTCAGGCTGTTTTCAGGTTCATTTAGCACCAAACACGCGGGAGGCTTAGGCCCAAGAAGCGCAGCACAGAGCGCCAAAAAACGCAGCGTCCCATCTGATAGCTCTGATGCCACGAGTGGGCGGTTCAGCTCAGGCAGTGTCCACTCGATTTGCAGCTTGGAGTCGCCAGCCGAGATCGCCAAGGAATGATTAGGGAACGCCATGTTGAGCACTTCATCTAATCTGTGCGGAAAGGACGACTCACGAATCGTCTGCAAAGTAGCCGCAAGATTGGCTCCATCTGTGGATAATACTGGCGACCATGCACGTGGCGAACTTGCCCTGAGAGGAGATTGCACATCGTTTCGAAAACCATCATAAAAACGCCATGAAAGAATATCTTCACGCGCCAGAGCCAAGGCTGGGTAGTTCACGGCATCACGAATATGCGAGAGCATCGACTCATTATGGCAGATGTCTCTCGCCCAATCAGCGCGCGAGTGACTGCCTAACTCAGAATGCAGGTTTTCCTTTTTCACGTCAGGATCGGTACGGAACATCGTTGGATCACCCGGGGTGGTGGGCACGAGTCCAAAGACGACTTTCCAATCAAAGGAGGCCGTGCCCAGATGTAATTTCACCGTTTTGGGTCTCTTGGGTCCCGGCACTGGGCCAGCCCAAAAGCAGCTTGGCGTGCCCCCCTCCTCAGCCATCGACTGAGGAAATGTACCATCGGCTAAAGCCGCAAATAGCTTGAGCGCCTTGTAGAGGTTCGATTTCCCGACACCATTCGCTCCCTGCACAACCGTCAACGGAGCCAGCTTCAAGGATATATCCAGAAGCGATCGGTAGCCTTCAATTTGTAGAGAATGAATCACCGCGCCTAACAAAAACTGTCATATGATAGGAATACCGACCCTGTGTGAGTCCTACTTTAACGGCTTCGTTTTATACTGCTCATAACGCTTGAGCTGGCTCTTCAAGTAAGCGTTGTCTGGAAATTTGGAAATAGCCGTGGCGTATGTTTCCAGCACTTTTTTGAAGTGCTCTTTCGATGCTTCTTTCTCACCCGAGTCCTGTAAAATCAGAGCGTGTGTGTAGTGAATCTGCGCGGCTTGCGGAAAATCATGTGCTTGTAGTTTTCCGCTTTTGATCGCAGCTTCCGCAAACGCTACAGAAACACCTGATGCCTTCTTCGCCTTGGCGTAATCTTTCGCTAGAACGTAAACCCCAGTCTTAAGGCTGGCGAGCTGGTACTGCATGACCGGTAGCGCAGGGTAGCCAGTCGGGACGTCTGATGCATCAAGCTTCTTAAGAGCGGCAAGCCCTTTATCGACAGGCTCAGCCAATTCTTCCCTGCGCTTACTCCAGCGCAAGTTGGTTGCCAGATTCTGGTATGTCCGTGCAAGTGCGATGATCGCAGTAGCGTTATCCGGATTTTTTCTAACAAGAACCTCCGCAACAGGAATGGCTGTTCTCTGACGCTCAATTTTTACATCCGGAATTTTTGCAGCACGCGCGTATCGATCAATGCCATTGATGTAGGCTAGAGTGAGTTTAAAATGATCAGGATATTTCGTGTGCGCCTGCCGCAACATGGTGTAGCGCTTCACACTGGTTTCATTAAATGCAGCTGTGTCATTGAGCTTGGACTCGGCGAGCGCTTGCCAGAACTGAATCGCCGCCTTATCGATAATCGCCTGAGGTGTATCGGTGGGGGCTTTTTTTGCTTCGGCTTTACCAAAGTCCGCTGCTTCGCGGTATTTTTTTTCAATGTATAATGCCCCGGTCTTCTTCGCCGCATCAGCCGCTGCTGTAGTTTCCGCTGAGGTGGGTTCTTTTGCCGATGTATCTTGTGCGTGTAACTGATGTGGGAGCATTGCGATGCCCGCGAGTATAATGAGTCTTTTCATGTTGATTGATAGATATGTCAGCACCTTGATAAACAAGGTCACCTGTGTAAGTAAAATATTTTCCTAAATCTCAAGCTCTCTGAGTAGCAGGGCATCAAGATCGGCCTCACCCGGCTTCAAACACTCGGCATTTCCCAGCTTTACGATCTGAAGTTTGTTCTCAGTCTCTCCAATCGCGAGAAATATGTCCCTCCCGCCAGGGAGCTCGGCATAGCGGGTAGCGTAGACCTTACCCATGAACCGACCGTCACCCTCCTCACTTGTCATGACCTCACCCATTTCTGTGGTGAAGCCTTCAAAATTCAAGCAAATGGCGGCGTCAATGTATTGTTGGATTTCTTCTGTCGTCATGATTTGTCGTTGCGGTTTTTACTCTCTAATATTTTAAAGGCAATGGGAAGAATGATTCATGATTAGGTTACTTTGTGAGTAGAAAGATCGAGGTAGACACTCATACCCTCTATCAGTCATGCTATCTGCATGCAGCATCTGGGGAAAATGTTACTCTTCCTTGCCGTTGCCGTGCTCATTCTGTTAGCCGGGCGATGGGCAGGGGCGTGGAAATCGCGCGAGTACACAGTGGGGTCAGGAAAACCCGGCGCGGGCTATGGTGAATTTGTCACAGCGCTGGTTGAGGTAGGTGAAAAGAAAAAAGTCGGACTAAAACTAAGTGCCGTGGAGAGTGAGGGCAGCGTGCAGAACATGCAAATGCTCGAGCGCGGCGAGGTCGATTTTGGTTTAGTCCAGGAAGGTGTGGAATTCGCCGACAACGTCCGTGTGGTAGCTGCTGTCTATAGCGATACGGTTCATATTTTAGTTAGAAAAGGCGCTGAAATAAAGAGCGTGAGCGATTTCAAGAACCGTCGGGTCTCGCTGGGTCTGAAATCCAGCGGGACGCGCCTAGTCGCGCTGAACCTGCTAGAACATTATGCCGTGACAACAGATGAGCTGGACGAGCAGATCCTTGAACCACGCGAAGCTGTAAAAGCACTCGTGGCGGGAAATATCGATGCCATGGTCATGGTGACTGCCATGCGTGCTCCAATGATCCGGGAAGCGCTTGCCACAGGGCAAGTCACTCACCTCAGTCTGGGGGTAGCTGCTGAACCTGCAGGCATCGTGCAAGGAATTAGTTCGCGTTTCCCCCACCTAAAGCCTTCCGTGATTCCACGTCACGCATACGGGATAAGCAAAACGGGAGAGGTAGCTATGCCCTCGCAGGCCGTATCCGTATTATCGGTTCCATCGCTGTTAGTCTGCCGAGATGACATCCCCGACGCAGCGGTCAACGTGCTCACGCGCGCGCTGTTTTCTAACCGACATGCACTGGGAAAACGAGTGCCCTCAGCCATGGACATTCGTGAGCCAAACGATGTCAATGATCTGAGCTATCCTGTCCATGAGGGTGCTGAGGAATATTACCGCAGAAAAGACCCGGGGTTTCTTGTTGTTTACGCCGAAGTCATCGCACTGCTCTTGTCAGGTGTGATTGCCGTAGTGGGTCTGTTTACCGGCATACGCAGATGGATCACGAGGCGACGCAAAAATAGAATCGACGTCTACTACGGGGCGATCAACGCCAGCCTGAAAGGTCTAGAAAAACGAGAAATCACCAACTTTGAACAGGAGGAACGCAAGCTCATCGACCTCAAACACAGTGCCTTTGATGAACTCATTAACGAACGCCTTACTGCAGACGAATCTTTCCGCATTTTTCAAGACCTTTTGGAACAATGTCTGCAAGAAGTAAAACGTCAATCTAAGGAGGCTAACAGCGCTCAGTAATTCCAAAAAAGTAAAACCATCTCCATAACTACCATGACTAAATTAAAACTAACAAAATCGCACACAGCGCTTTACGTAATCGGCTTCCTGCTCTCGGTCACTCCTCTTGCTACTGCGCAAAAATTGATTCGAGGAAAAGACACCATTGACGTTCCTGCAATGAAAAGCGGGCTATGCGTGCACAACCTCTTCCAATCTAACATGGTATTGCAGCGTGATCAGCCCATCCGAGTATGGGGTTGGGCGGACGCAGGAAAGAACGTTGAGGTGGTATTCACGAGTAAAAAGCTAAGCACGAGGGCAGACAAGTCCGGTTCTTGGGCTGTCGTATTTCCCGCGATGAAAGCGAACTCTACTCCACAGAAAATGACGATCACTTGTGGAAATGAGTCGGTAAGTATTGAGAACATTCTCATCGGTGATGTTTGGCTTCTTGGCGGACAGAGCAACATGGAACATCCCATCGCTAGGGTGGAAGGCGGTCAGTTAGAAATCATGTCCGCAAACTATCCAAATATCCGGCACCTCACAATTCCACAGCCCAATGGACCGGAGCATCTCATGAATTTCCCACGCCTGATGGAGTGGCACGGTTTTTTTAACACACATTATCGCAAGGGCTACTGGGATATATGCCAGCCTGACAACGTGCCTGAACTTTCTGCGATCGGCTACATTTTTGCCAAACGTATCCATAAGGCGTCAGGCGTGCCCATCGGGATCATTGATGCATCACGTGGTGGCACCTGCGTGGAAACATGGATTCCAAGCTCTATCTTCAAGAAAATCAACACACCTGAGGTCAAAGACAAGCTGGATCAGTGGGAGAAAAAGATCGCCGCATATGACCCAGTCAAAGATCTCGAAGGTCAAAAAAATAACTATCGTAACCGTGTGAAATCCATGAAAAAGAAAGGACAAAAAATCCCAGCGCATTGGAAAGAGCCTACTGAGCCACGCCCAAGTCCAGCTCTCGATATGAATCGCCCCGGTAACTGCTACGCCAGCATCATCTCACCAATCGCTGGCATCAAAATCAAAGGCACGATCTGGCATCAAGGATACAACAATGCCATGGAGTCCAATGGTCACGTGATGTATTATCAGGTATTCGACGACATGATCGCATCATGGCGACAGGCCTTTGGTGATCCGACCATGCCATTTGGCATCATTTCCCTGTGTACTGATGGTAAACCACAGACACTGGACAACTACCTAGAAATGACGATCAATGAAGGCATCTATATCCGCGAGGTTCAGTATCAAACGTTTCTCGATTTCCAGAAAGCCGGAGATAAGAATATCGGTTTTGCTAGCAGCTACGACATGCGCCGAAGCTGGTATCATCCACAGCTAAAAATCCCAGTAGGAGAGCGTATCGCGCGCTGGGCATTGGCCACGCAATACGGGAAAAACAGACTCACATGGGTGCCTCCAGTCATCAACAGCGTGAAACCTAACAACGGATCACTGCTCCTTACTTTCAATGCGCCCGTTGGCTGCCAAAAAGACGATCCCATTCAAGGGTTCGCTATCGCTGGAGAGGATCGTCGTTTTCAGCCAGCAAAGGCTGAATACCTGGTCATTGGCAAGGACGCGAATGGTCGACCAAAAACCGACTCCCGTGTGCTCGTGCTCACCAGTCCACATGTTAGTAACCCCATTCACTACCGCTACGCATGGGGCAGGAACCCAATGGGTAATCTGAAACACCAACGCGTTCAGGACGGTCCACCACTCGCCACCCAGCGGAGTGACAACTGGCCAATGAACGAGGTGCCTGTAAAATTTGGCGAAGTCATCGATCGCAATGTAGTTAATCAAGCCCGCCAAGCACACAGACTTTTCGATGCCGAGAGAAGGGTCATGGATGCCCAGCTTCTCCTTAAGACAGAAAAAGAAAGCACCATGAAGGCGTTAGATAAATGGAGGAAATAAGTAGGTATTGATCCTCACTCAGCAGCTTCTGCCGCCAGTTTTACAGTACCAAAATTCCTACTAAACCTTTGACACCAGATGGAAATGACTTGGTATTCCTCTGGGTCAAAGTCTTTTTCTAACACATAATTCTGATTACCTATGTTTCCTTTCAGAGTGCCAAGGCTGATAAAATCCTCTTTGGCAACAGCTTCTTTGACGGTCGCGTTCTCTGTGGAATCAGCTTTTACGGCATAAACGTAAAGGTTTGGTCCGTTTGTAACATCGAAATCGGTGAAAGTAAGATTCAGCTTGCCTTCGATTCGGCTCAGATAGGCATTACCAGAAATAGTGTAAGTGCTATCGCCCTGCTGGAAAGAACCCTGCCCGACAAGCTCCTGCCCCGCACCAGATCCATCGGCAATGAGCTTAGAGACCGACTCTGGAATATCCTCATTCACCTCCTGGTTAATGAATAACGACTGAATACCGAAAAAGCCAAAGGCAAGCCAGCCGAGAGCTCCAGCAACCAAAATGGCCACGATGATTTTTGTGTTTTTGTTCATACGTTTTGTTTAACTACAAGCTGAGAGCATACAAGGTGATAGTTTATTCCGAGCTGGGTGGCATTTCTTTTAATTCCCAATCGGCTTCTTATCCTGATTGCAATTTCACCATCATGAGGAAAACTGTGCTCATGAAAAGATGCGCATTTATTCTGAGTTTTCTGACTTTGCTCAATTCATTCGCAACAGCGGAGCCGCCTAAATCGGACAAAGTGGTGCGCGGGCACGTATTCGCGTGGCCTTTTACCAAAACAGCCGAGATGCAGCCCCGCGGTGGCACCACCAAGGGAACCGAGGTTGTTTTGGCCAAAGAGTCCTCGACTCGGTGGAAAGCACTTCAGGATAAGTCGATTTCGGGCTTGGAAAAAGACCGCCGTGCGATTCTGGCAATGGCAGGCAGCTATCGAGTCAGTTTTGATTTTATCGAGACCATGGGCTTCGCAGAGGGATATACGCCGCCGAAACCCTATTTCTCCTGGGGCACGGAACATGTCCATGTTTTGAATGCAGCAGAAAAATCGATCAGTCTACAGCATACCCTCGTCATGTATTTTAAGGGCAAAGACGGAAAAGAGTTAGGCCCGATGGTCATGAAGCATTGGCGGCAAGATTGGACATATGAAGATACTGATCTTCACGTCTATCGCGGCAAGTCGACTTGGGAACAGCTGACCAAAACCGCAGAACAGACGAAGGGGAAGTGGACGCAGGCGGTATTCCAAGTCGATGACTCACCGCGCTACGAGGTCGTCGGAAAGTGGTCACACCAAGGCAACATGTCGACGTGGCAGAGTGATTCCTCGTTGCGTCCCCTACCCCGCCGTGAGTTTTCAGTCCGGGATGACTATCACGTTTTGCAAGGGACGCATGAAATTACCATCACCCCCACGGGCTGGGTTCATCAGCAACGCAACCAAAAAGTCTCTCTGGCGAATGAGCAACCTGAAGTAATCGCGCAGGAGCTGGGGGTCAATCGTTACGAGCGCATCACGAGTCCATCTCTGAAACAAGCCGAGCTAACATGGAACAAAACAGGCAAGTACTGGGATGAGGTGAGAAAAGCATGGCAAGCTGTGTATGCCACCAATCAATCATTTTCACTCAAATCTAAAGTCGATGGCAAAAAGCTTTACCAATACCACTTTGAATATGCTGCTCAGTTAGAGAAACTAAAAGATGAAATCGACATTGCCAAAGCAAAAGCCCACGCTCAGGAAACAATTAATAAATTTCTCGTTACAGATGGAGGGAAGAGTGACGGAGAGTATTAGTCACTTTATTCATCATCAAGTTCTCCATGATTCAAGGCAGCCAAAGCACGTTACCTGTACTTATTGTCGGTGCCGGACTCAGTGGTCTCGCATGCGCGGTGCGCCTTCATCAGGCTGGTGTTCCAGTCCATCTGATTGAAGCCAGTGATGGCGTGGGTGGCAGGGTTCGCACTGATCGTATGGACGGCTTTCTGCTCGATCGCGGCTTCCAAGTCTATTTAAGCGCTTACCCAGAGGCTGGCAAACTGCTCGACACTGATGAGCTCGATCTCAAGCCCTTCGAGCCAGGTGCAATCGTGTATGATGGCATTAATCTTAATCGCGTAATGGATGTCTTTCGCAGACCAAAATATCTATTCAGCAGCGCCCTTTCATCAATCGGAAGCCTAACAGATAAGATTAGGGTCGCCCTGCTCAGGTTTCAGACATTAGGTAGTTCAGAAAAGGAAATACATGCCCAACATGATCAATCAACGGAGAGTTTTCTGAAAGACTTTGGCTTCAGCGAAAGAATGATTGATGGGTTTTTCAGATGCTTTTACGGGGGTATCTTTCTTGAAAACGAGCTACGCACGTCCAGCTGCATGTTTAAATTTACCTTTAAGATGTTTAGCCAAGGTAGTGCCACGCTTCCAGCTCATGGCATGGGTAGTATCCCGCTCCAACTTGCCAGAAAGCTCCCGCCAGAGACAATCCGCGTGAACTCTCCTGCTACATCAGTGACAAGTTCATCGGTAAGCCTGGCAAATGGTAGCGTGCTTCAGGGCAGCCATGTTATCGTCGCCACCCAAGCTTCACAAACAAGTCGTTTGGTTCCAGGCTTCAGCCACCGCGCTCCAAATTGGCGATCCGTTACGAACGTCTATTTTTCAGCAAAAAAATCACCTCTCAGTGAAGCCATCATCGCACTAAACGGCAGCGGCAGTGGACTAGTCAATAATGTCTGCGTCCCATCCGATATTAGCCCCCACTACGCCCCAACAGACCAATCCCTCATCTCTGTATCTTTGCTCGGCATCCACACAGACGAAGAAATACCCGCAAAGATAAAAAAGGAACTTGCAGATTGGTTCGGTAATGAAACTCACGACTGGGTACATCTCAGAACTGACCTTATCAAACACGCCCTGCCTGAACAACCACCTGAAAGCAACGCGGATGAAGCCAAAGACTTTCTCGAAATTGACGGCATCATGATTTGTGGCGACCACACAACGAGTGCCTCAATCGAAGGCGCTATCATATCAGGCAATCAAACAGCAGCAGCTCTATTGAAATCCATCGATTTGGAAAAAGCATAGCCAAAGCTGTAATAAAGTATTTGCGAGGCTGGGTATCTTGATATCTTGCAGCGTGATTATTAATGCAGATGACATCAAAAATATGGAAAAGCTGGTCAGGGTTCAGTTTGCCACAACTCTGCCCGGGCCAAAACCTATTTGCCTCGTTGGTACGCGCTCAGCAGCGGGTGTTGCGAACCTGGCGCCATTTTCCAGCATCACACACCTCGGATCGAATCCCGTTCTCATCGGTATGATAACCAGACCAGACGTCGTGCAGCGAAACACGCTTCAGAACATCATGGATACCGAGTCTTGGACACTGAATCACGTCACCTCCGACACTGTAGAAAAAGCCCATCAGTGCTCCGCTCGCTACCCCGCCGATGTTTCTGAATTTGATGCCACAGGGCTCACCGAATTGACCCACGAAGGTGTCATCGCTCCATTTGTAAAAGAGTGCCCGATTCGCTATGCTCTGAGTCTAGCTGATATCATCGATATTCCCGCCAACGGCACGAAGCTTATCATTGGCGAATTTCAGCTCGCCGACATCCCGGAAGATTCCTACTCCGCCGATGGAAATATTTCGATCAGTGCACACGACTCTCTCGCCTCGACAGCTCTGGATACGTATTTCACCATTTCCGAGCACACTCGCCTTCCCTACGCCAAAGCGCCAAAGTCAGAATCATGAGTATTCCAACAGAAGCACAACGCCTCGCGGAAAGGCAGCCACCGCATTCTCCAGTTGTCATGAAACAAGACTGGGCACATCTGTTGTTTCTTCATTGGGAAATAGAGCCGGAAAAAATTCAGGACACACTGCCTCCCGGGCTGAGCGTTGATACCCATCAGGACAAAGCTTATCTCGGTCTTGTTCCTTTTTTCATGGAACGGATTCGGCCAGCTTATTGCCCCGCAGTTCCCGGGATTTCATGGTTTCAGGAGCTAAATTTCAGAACATATGTGCATGATGAACAAGGTCGCCCCGGCGTCTGGTTCTACGCTCTTGAATGCAATCAGTGGCTCGCTGTGAAAATCGCGCGTCGTCTATTTCATCTCCCTTATCAGCACGCCAAAATGGCGTCTTCAAAAAATAAGGGAACCCTCACCTACAGCTCTAAACGCAAAGGTTGTGATCAATTACAAACCTTCCAATATCCAGCCGAGCTGAGTCACTCCAAGACCTCCGAACAGGGCACTCTTGAATTTTTCCTACTAGAGCGTTACAAACTTTTCAGTGCTGACAAAAATGGCATCATTCACAGTGGTGTTGTCCACCACAAGCCCTATCAGTTTCAAGAAGTCGAGATCACCGACTACTCAACGAAGCTTTTCTCGCTCTGCGGATTTGAAGAACCTAACAGCCCTCCTGTTTCATCGCTAATTGCCGAGACCGTCTCCGTAGACATCCACCCACTCAAAAAAAACTAACTATATTTATGAAAACCATACTGCTCACCATTTCCCTGCTCAGCATTCATCTAGTAGCTAGCGCAGAGCCATCTCATACAAGTGGCTCTGAAACTAAAACCGACAGAGCCCTGGCCGAAGAACTTGGTTCACTGCGAAATGCCAAGGTCGCGATCAAACTATCTGACCCAAAAACTCAGCTTACTTTTTTTAGCGGAGGCATGTCCCAAGAGGATCAAGAGGCACTGACTCGACTTGCACCCAATTTAAAAATTGTCTCAGGCTTATCACAAAAAGAAGCGCTCGCCCGCGCCAATGAAGCACATGCCATCGACGCCAGATACGCCAATCCTGATTTCCTAAAAAAGGCAACCAACCTCGCCTGGTGCCAGGTGATGAGCGCCGGAGTGGACCGCTACCTCGGCATCGACCCGCTAATGAAAAATGATAAAATCGTTCTCACTAACTGCCGTGGAGTTCACGGACCAGCCATCGCTGACCACGCCATGGGAATGCTTCTAACACTTACACGTAATCTTCGAGAGTATGGGAAAAGACAAGATCAAGGCAAATGGTCCAGAGGGAAAACAAAAACTCAAGGTGTAGCACTCCATGGTAAAACCATGCTCGTAGTGGGACTCGGCGGCATCGGTACAGAAATCGCCCAACGCGCCCACGGATTTGGTATGCGTGTCATCGGCACACGCCGAAGCGATAAACCGTCACCTGATTATATCGCTAAAGTAGGTAAGCCCAAAGATCTTATCAAAATGTTGCCAAAAGCTGATGTTGTCGCCATCGCAGTGCCTCTCACTCCAGAGACAAAAAACATGTTCGATAAGGCCACCATCAATGCGATGAAACCTAGAAGCTATCTCATCAATATCGCGAGGGGAAAAATCGTTGATACGGACGCGATGATCGAAGCTCTGAAATCCGGCAAGCTCGCAGGTGCCTGCCTCGATGTTACCGATCCAGAACCGCTACCTGATAATCACGCACTATGGAGCATGCCAAATGTCGTCATCACACCTCACGTAGCCGGGCGATCCAGAGTTACCACCGAGCGTAGAAGTGCCCTGCTGCATGAAAACTTGAGGCGTTTTGCTGCTGGAGAACCGCTGCTAAACGTGGTCGATAAGAAACTCGGATACTAGAGCCGCACTATGGCTTTTGTTAGGAATTTAGTAACCCTCTTGGCTACTTTACAATGATTTTCCCATTGCCACTGATTATCTCAGGGTGACTTTTATTATCGAAGATCCCTTTGCCTTGGTCGGCATCCCCCACGACAAACCTTCTCACTGTCTCATCCGATTCGAGCACTAACTTCGTGTCTAGTGTTCCTTTTGGGCCTCTCAAAATAAGCGCGGTATGATTGGCGATCGTATTTTTAAGCCCTTTTTGAATCAAAAGTGAGGCGTGGTCTCCGATTACCACCCGGCCTTTTCCAAAACAACCATCCGCAGCAGCGATGACTTTAAATTTTTGAGATGCCTGGGGTTTAGTTATAAGTCCACCAGAGAAGGTGCTGGCAGCTTCAAATATAAAGGTATTATTATTTACGCCCGTGATGGTGAGTTGTCCTGAACCTGAAATTTTCGACCCGAATATTCGTGTGGTATGGTGACCGCTGGTGGATACTCCACCGAAAATATTAGCTGACCCCAAAAGTTCAATGGGTCCGAGTTTAATTTTCGGCTTGGAGCGCAAAACGAGCTGTGAGCCTTTACAAAGAACCAGGTTCCCTTCGGTTTGAGGGAGGACTTTTTCGCTATGTTGGCTCCAAAGATGTAAAGAAGCTTTTTCCTTAAGAACTAGCGAGCCAGTGAATGCAGGTGGTTTAGATTTGTTGATTTGAACCTTAAGGCCTGGACCGATGATGACATTTTGCTCCCCAGAAGGGACTTTGCCTCCCTGCCAATTCTTGGGCTTAGCCCAGCTATCAGTGGAGCGTCCGTCAGCTTTCACGAGAGTTGTGCCTTGTATCTCTGCTCGTATGAGAAACTCATGAGGCTGTAACCTTTTGCGCGTGAACCGGAGTTCATCGAGACCGAGTTTGGCGCGGTTAAAATCAGCTCCGACACGGAGTGGGTGGAACTGCTCGCCCATGATCTCAGTTTGGGGCAGGCTGGCCACGGCGACTTCTTCCCCATCAAGGTAAACGATCATGTCTCCTTTATCTGGGCTTTTATCGTGATCCCAGACGATGGCGAAATGGTGGGCGGCAGCATCGGCAATCTTAAGATTATCTGCAACAGCTTGGATTTGGGTTTTCCCTGAGTCGTAGAAGAATCCAATGGCTTGGCCTTGTTGTCCACGGTCTCGTGGGCGCAGATCAAGGTGCCAGCCACGGCTATCATCTTCGCTTGAACGGGTTCCTAAAAGAAAAACAGGTTTACGAAAAGCGCTGATGAAGAACCAGCCCTCAAACGTGAAGGATTGATCGGCTCTCAGGGCGAAGTGATTTTCCGATTTTTTCTCCTGCCAGATTCCCAATTGTTTAGCGGCGCTATTTTTAGCTTGGTTTGCCGGTATAGGGTTTGGAGCAAGAGCTCTGATGGTCTTTCCGTTTTTGATTGGAAACAAAGAGACTTTGCCAGCTTGGTCAACGAGGGCTCCTTCGTCCATGCCACCCTTGCCATCTCCCATACGCCACCATACCACCTTCACCGGCGCAGAGGTAACTTTGGGTAAAGTTTTGGGATTGGGTTCAGGAGGCTTTTTATCTGGTCTTGATACCGGCTTAGGCTTGGGCTTTTCTGGAACCTTCGCAATCACTGCCGGAGCTGGCTTGGCGATGGGGGCGGGCTTAGGTATTTTAGCCACCTGCTCCTCTGCAATTTTCTTCTCATGTGGTGGGCTATTCCCAGTGGATTCTGGCTCTGCCTCGGCTTCGGCAACCTGTGGTGATGATTCAGGTTCCTTGTGGTCAGAAATAAACCAAAAACCAAGAGCACCTATGATGAGTATAGCAGCAATGGCTATAATAGCCATGGGTGCGCGCGAAGGCTGTGCACTTTTGAGAAGATCACCAGAGTTACTAAGATCGGCTACCGAGGCGACCTGACCCCGGTTGATTAATGCTGCTGAATCTTGCGACACCTGCATGTCAACGTAGCTACTCGCATACGTGGAAGTGGATTCTTGACCTTCGATTACTTCCTCAAAGACCCTCAAAAAATAGGGACGTAGTGCGAGGCTGGTTGCCTCAAGATCGTTTCGATAGGAAACAATATCAAATTCAACACGGCGAAAAATGACATCTCTGGTCTCACGGTCATAGATGACATAACGTGCCCGCAGATCTTCCGGATCACGGGGTTCGCCAACCGACCCCACATTGACGATATAGCGTTTGTCATTCTCTAACCGAATATCGTTATCTAGAAGTTCAGTAACGCCACCATCCTTATTGTGTTCAAAAATTTTAGGCAGGTGAGTGTGCCCTATGAAGGTAACCAAGTGCTGCTGCGCCCTGAAATTTTCCTTGGCGGTATCTGAGTCAGTGATGTAACCAAACCTTCCCGGCTCGCAGACTTCGGCATGCACAAAAAGAATTTCCTCTGCTTCAATGGCGAGAGGGATGGATGAGATGAATTTTTTGTCCTCGGAGTCGAGTGCGGTCATCGTCCACTCGATGGCTTCGCGGGCATGATCGTTAAAGATAGAGTAGTCTATCATGCCTACGGCAGCGGCGTCGTGATTTCCTATCACGAAGTTAGTGGTAACCGATCTTACGGCCTTTAGGACTTCGGAGGGATTGGGGCCATATCCTACGACATCTCCAAGGCAGACCACAACATCGACACCTTGTTCATACAGGTCTTCGAGCACAGCGTTCCATGCGCGGAGATTTGCGTGAAGATCAGATATAATAGCGTAACGCATCTAGTTAGCCCAGTGGCGGTGAATTATTCCGAAAATTTATAATATGTCCAAGAAACAAGTCCGCTTTTATTTACTGAAAAGCGGAGTCATATAGGAGCTCGTTCTCGGCTGTGGTAGTCTATGACACACCTAAACCGCGTGTTTTTTTAAGTCATCGAGATCAACAAATTCAAGAGCGACCACAGAAGTAGCAGCGAGATCGACCTTGGGGGCGCAGTCATGATCGTATGCCTCTTTCCAACGCAAAACACAGAGGCACCATGAATCACCTGGCTTCAGGCCAGGAAAAGAAAATTCAGGCCGGGGTGTGATAAGATCATTTCCCTGACGGCGGCTGAAATTGAGAAAATCCTCGGTCACCACAGCGCAAACGCAATGAAGTCCGTGATCGCCACCACCCGTGCGGCAGCAGCCATCTCGGAAAAACCCGGTCATTGGATCAGTGGAACAAACACTGAGTTCTTCCCCTAGGACATTGTGATTTGGCATGAGTAAAGAATAGACCGTCTTGGGCGACTGACAAGCGGGCAAAATCTAACATGCGTCAGCAAGGAAATATTTCAGCAACTCACCTGGCGCGAACCTTCAGGCTCTCTGTCCACCAGAAGTGTGCAGGGATATCAAAAGGCCGCCGGATCCGTTCTACAAATGACTTGGGCCATTCAGTCCCCAATGAACCAGGTCTAAAATCAGTGTAAGTCACATCCACATCAGCCCCAGCGGTTGAAGCAAGGCCTAACAACGTCAATTGAATCCGGTGAAGGCGTTTTGTTTTATCACCAATCCACGCAATAACCGCATCTTGATCCGACATACCAAAACCCGGTCTAACCGTTCCAGCAATCAGCGTGCATTGCTCGCCACCTAGCATGCGTTTCCCGATCACTTTCCAGCCAGAGCCGCGATCAAGCAACGCGCTGCTGCCAAAGGTAAACAGAACATAACAATCCGCGACCAACGCTGCCGCCTCAAGCTCTTCCTGATCTGTCACCTTGAGTCCATTACGAACCACGCTAATGGTTTTGGGCGTGCGTGTGACGATCTTTTCGCCCGCTGGTCCTTGATAGATTTGGCGCACTTTCGATTGCTTTGGATAGTAGGTTTCCAGAGATGCTTTTCGAAACTCGGGGTCGGTCACTACTGGCTGAATCTTCGTTGCCAATTTCGCCCACTTTCCATCATAGCCAATATCAACTTTCGACAAGCGCTGATACGGGTCACCCGCCTTGTGCGATGACTGCCGAAGTAACTTCATCGCTGCGGCATCGCCGACGGAATTATTATCGATTTGGGGTTGTGGCAACGATGTGCACGAACACAAAAACCCCGCGAATCCAAACGTCGTGATAAAATATTTCATAGCATTGTCTGACCACCGGTAGCTTGAAACCAGTGATCACGGTGAGTATCGCCTCATTTCACCAAGATGCAAATATTGCCAAGATTACTATCCTTGTTTCCCTAGGAAAACAATTCCTTGCGGGCTTTGCCGCGGTTCGCGAGCTTGAAGGGTCGGCCAGTCGGCGACTTTTCTTCAAGATTGGGATCAATCCCCAGACGCCACGCAATGGTAGCGTTGAAGTCTGTGACATCCAAAATATCTTTCTCCGCCTTTTTGCCGTCTTTACTTGTGCTTCCGTATATTTCGCCAGCCTTAACGCCCGCTCCTGCCATCAGGCATGTGAAACCATCCGGGTGATGATCACGTCCGTTGTTAGGATTGACTGCTGGCTTGCGCCCGAACTCGGTGGATACCACCACCAGTGTAGAATCGAGCAGTCCCTTTTGGCTCAGGTGCTCAAGCAATGACGCTAAGCCCTTGTCGAGACGACTCGCGTTCCCCGGAAACTTGTCGTAGATCTTATCGTGATAATCCCAGCCACCTAGGTTGACTTTCACATATCGCACACCGCGCTCGACCAGACGCCCAGCCAGCATACAGCTACGACTAAATTCCTGATCGTCGTAGAGATTAACGATCTTCTCGCTCTCCTTTTTCAGCTCAAAGGCATCGATGTCCTTCGAATTCATGAACTTCAAAGAACCAGTATAACTATCCTGATAGGATTGTGTGTCCTTAGTGCCATGATCTGCGTCGAAGCCCTTGTTCAGAGAATCCAAAATAGACAGCCGTTGGTCAAGTTGCTCTGCACTCACCGCTTTATGCCTAGTTGCAAAATCAATACCAGCATTCGGATTTCTTACCGGTAACGCAGCCCATTGACCCGAGAGGAATCCCGCAGAGCCAGAGCGCCCAGCTCCGATGCTTACGAAATTCGGCAAACTATCCTGCTCACGTGTTAGAGCCTTATTCACCCAAGATCCCAATTCAGGATGTGTCACGGACGAACGTGGATTATAGCTCGTCAGCATCTTGTAAATGCCAGCCGGGTGTGCACCCTGATTTGTTTTCAGTGAATTGATAACCAGGAGCTTATCCATCTGCTGGGCAAGCGTCGGAAAATAATTACTCACACGGATTCCGTCGACGTTACTTTTGATAATCGATGATTTACCCAGCACGTCTTTATCCACCTCCACATTGAAGCTATCATACTGACTTAGGCCGCCATTCAAAAAGATATTGATCACCGACTTCGCTTTGCTTCCAGGTGCGAGTGTAGCTGCCGGCGCCGCATTTAAAAACGGCAGAGACATCCCACTCATGCCAACACTGTATATAAATTCCCTGCGGTTCATGATTTTATCTTACAAATTTAAATTCGTTGGAGTTGAGCAGCGCCCACATAATATCACGCTGATCATGCTTAAAGAGTGCGCGTTCTGAGGGCTTTGGTAAGCGCCCAAGGATAGCTTTCCAGATCATATCCATACGTTTACCACGGTCTTTTTCATTGCGAAGCTTCTGATGGAGATAACCTCTAGGATTACGAATGACCTGCCCTTCTAGCGGGCCATTGATGAGATATAAAATCTGTGGAATATCAGGTTGAGTATTGGCGCTATCGATCAGGTCACGGGTCGATTGCCCCATCAATATGGAGGCTAGATACTTGCCGTCATGATGGCCATACGCGGACACACGCCACAATGACTTGGGGCCCAAGTCACGATTGCGCTTTTGAGCTTCTTTTTCCTCTCTCTTCTGGAACTTCGCTCGACCCGGGCCAGCGACCGAATAATCAACAAAATCCTTAACCGTCATGTTTTTTGACTTATCGTAAAAATGGGTAAAGCCGTCCCACCGGAATTCTGTCGCTACGGAGGCATCCGGGTCTTTGGTTCTCAAACTCAAAACCGAATCTACAATGACTTCGGCGGGAAGCCGTCGCACGACTGGCCCGTCCAGAACGTATTCTGGCGGCTTTGCCTGCAAGGCGAGTGCTTTACTCTGGTAAGTCCGGCTATTGAAAAGAACCGACAAAAATGCTTTGATGTCGTAATCGGAAGCTATCATTAGCTCGACCAGCTTATCTGTTAGTGCAGGATGATCACCCGTCGATTCCAAATCTAGTCCACCAATCGGGCCAACTAATTCCGTCCCCATGGTACGATACCACAGGCGGTTTACCGTCGCTTTTGTAAACATCGGGTTTTCCCGTGATGTCATCCAATCAGCGAGTGATTTCCGCGAATTGACTTGTGGACCGAATTGTTTCTTGTTGAGCTTTTCCACCCTATTCTTCGCCATCTTGTAGTGGATCTCCGGCATACTGCCAAAAAGGACGTCAGCAGCCATCACTTCATGCGGCTCACCATCATTATACTCGTAATCATGCGGTAGTCGTGAGTAGCCTGTCCCACTTCCATGGATCGAGGCGTGCTTCACGCGGACAGACTCGCGGAAGACAATCCATTCATCAAAATTCTTATTTTTTAGTATCTCCCGATCTTTAGCATATTTTTCTTTCTCCTCAGTGGGTAGCGGATCGACCCGCAGATGCGTCTTGGAAGTGAACGCTGCCAGTTTATAGAAATCCTGCTGCGTCCAGTCATCGAATGGGTGATCGTGACACTGCGCGCACTCAATGCTCATACCGAGAAAGGTCTTCACCGAATTCGCCAAGTGATCGAGCGGCATCGGCTCACGCGCATAAAACCCCGTAGCGCCATTACCCGGCTCATAGAGCTTGCCTTTGGCATTGATCAGCTCATGCGCTATCTTGTCGTATGGTTTATTGGTGCGGACTGACTCTTTCACCCACTGCGAGTAGTTGCCTGGGTGATGCAATTTGTCGCCGACGTATTTCACGCGCAACAGGTCTGCCCAGTAATTATACCAGTGGCTGTTATAGCCTTTTGAGTGCAGCAGCTTGTCAATCAATCTAGCGCGCTTGTCCGCATGCTTGTCGGCGATAAATTGATCAAGTTCATCAAGTGTTGGGATGCGTCCGATGGCATCCAAATAGAGCCGTCGGCAAAAAGTATAGTCATCGATCTGCGGGCGCGCTTTCTGACCGAGCTTTTTTAGCTCCGCTGCAACAATCTGATCCACCTCACGCGCATGCGAGTGAGGATTTGCAAACGCCGGTGCGGTTACAGAAAGGATGAGTAATAAGATGGCGGATGGCAGCTTCATGACGCTTGGTTTATTTTGCAGACACGGCTAATTGAACAGCGGGAAATAGGAAACGTTCCGAGTGTTGTCGGAGATTACGTGGTTATGCATGTTTTTTTTCACTAAATAGCCCGATCTCACCCACTCAAGGCTGAGAGGCAAAGCGTATTCGTTTCATCGTGTCGCAAGCCGTAAAGCCGCATCATTTTTTATTTTCCAAGCTATCGTCCATAGACTTGATGTAGCCAATGAGGTCTGCGAACTCCGCTAGGGTCAGATTATCACAGAGTCGAAGTAACATCTGGTTATCACCTGGAGCTGTTTTTGCGACTTGTGCCGCATCCAGTTTAGTCGGGATGCCTGCGATATTATGTAGGATGATTTCTTGAGCATCTTTCTTTACGATTGTTCCCATGTGGCTGGCTCCATCTTTCATGGTGATCGTAACCCAGCTATCGGCAATAATTGCGCCAGGTTTGATAATAGACTCTGCTATGTCTGCATTTTTCTGATGACCTAGTTTGGCGAGATCAGGTCCTTTGATGGTCTCCCCTCGTTTGACATTGTGACACGCTATGCAGCCAACTTTATTGATCACTTTGGCACCTCTCTCAGGATTACCTTGGTGCTTAGTGACGTAGAGCGCGATATCTTCTATGGATATTTGACCTATTTTTTTTGCCACGCTTTTTTTCTTAATCGGACGCGAGTTAAGCTCGGGCACATAGGCTTTATTCTTCTTGAGCTGAGCCATAAATGCGGCTTTCGCATTTGCATCAAGTTGTCCGTAAACGCTATTCAAGTAGGATGAAATTCTTAGGGTGCCGCTCCAGTCAACAGGATAGTAATAAGGCCCGTGAGGATTTGGCTGCGTGGACCACCATGTGGAGCCATCATACTCTACCTCTTTCTGGTGAAGCCTGATGAGGGTATCTACGATCAATGACTTTAACTCAGGATTATTTTTTGCGTTAGAGATGAGGGCATTCACGATTTTCTCACTATGCATGAATTTCATCACAGCGAGTGCACCACGTTGCATTTTTGAGTCTGGTGATTGCAGGGCACTGATGCAGGCATCTTCAGCATCGAGACTAAGGAGGGATTGCCTTGCGACATGTGGCAGAATGATAGATGGATTCGGCGTGGAGTGCGCTTTGAGTATTTTGTCAGCGTCATTCGGGTTCGGAGATTGGGAAACGATAAATTTTACCGAGCCTTTGGGATTGGTAAGAATGCCAGTAGCCGTAAAAGTGTTAGACCAGCGAGGTGGTTTGAATTTGATCACACTATTGGCATGAGTACCGATACCTTTCGCACCACCGGGAAGCGGGGTGCCTTCACTCGTTTTATTAACAAAGGTTTTGCCTTTTTCCTGTGTGACTGATTCCCATTTTAATTCTGTAAGATCTGCCGTATCAAACCTTCTGTGAATGGTTGGGTTAAGCCAGGCGACGCTATCGTTTACCGTATCATCTCCGCCTAGCACAATGAGATAGATTTCTCTGAATGTACTGGTGTCGACATTAATCTTAAATTCTTGATTCCCAGTGATTTCCGGTGTGTTTTCAACCGTGCTGAACTGATTGATTTTTTTCTCTTCTGGTGGATCTGCTTTTGCAATCAGTGCATTAGCTACAGAATGATCACCTACCCTTCCAAGAGCTACAGCTGCAGCGACCTGGACTCTTGGGTCTTGATCGTCTAGAGCTGCGGTGAGAAATTTCACATCAGCATTCTTGGCGGACTTTAATCGGTCAGCCATTAGACGGATACAGTGTTCCTTCAAATCAGGAAATACTGACAGCTTTTTGAGGTAATCATGGGGGCTCATATCGGCGGCTTCGACCAGCTGAGCGAGCGTATAAAGTGCCGCCACACGCCCTTCAGCACTGGCAGACTTGTCTTTTGCCAGTCCTAACAAATGAGGAAGGATCGTCGTATCGTTCCTTCGTAAAATTTCTTGTTGAGTGTAGACTCGCGCAGTTGAACTGGGGCTCTTTAGTATTGAGATTAGATCTTGTGTAGATAACTTGATTAGATCTGGAAATTTTTTATACTCCCAGCCCTTGGGAGTGACAATCGACACGAACCCTTTATTTGGATTCCCAGTAAACCCAGCTCCATCCCATGCAGAGACATACATCCTCCCTGAGCCATCGACATCTAGATCTGTGACTTGTGAGGAGGTAATAAATTTCTCTGGTTTATCGGTGAAAGAAGCACCGTCTTTTGTGACCCTGTGAATATAGATCTCTGATCGACCCCAGTCTGCCATCATGAAAGTCTTGTTGTATTTCTCAGGCCATCCGGGTTCCTCAAAGTAGAGATTCCCCACACCTGAGCCACCGCCGTATTCGCCAATAGCCGGGATGATATCTTCAGGGAAATGCATATAGAGACTCGGATATCCATACTGACCACTCTGAATGTAGTGACTAAAACGAGTCCACCAACCGACACCATCATTGTTATTCTCACGGCTGACTACATTCATGAATGGATCGATAGAAACATCGTAAATGTTTCGTGTTCCGTGAATGAACGTTTCTAGTTCGGTTCCGTCTGGGCGGACACGAACTACGCCACCACCGTGCATGCTGAGCTTTCTGCCATCGATTCCTTGAGCATCAATGAACCCAAAGTCTCCTATCGAAATGTAGATCCAGCCATCTATACCAAGGCGAATATTGTTCGATGAATGATCTGCACCCCTTGCCTTTAGGTATTTGGAATTTCCAATATTTGTCACCAGTGGTTTTGCAGGGCCATCTGCCACACCATCACGATCGACATCCACATACAGGGAAAGCTGCTGGTTTTCTATCTTCCCGTCTTTCTGAATCGAGTGGAGAACGATGAGCTGATCACCGATCGCAACAATTCCACGGGGATTATCCATTTTGGCAAAGACCGTTCGCTTGTCAGCCTTACCGTCCAAATCTGTATCCACTAACTTCGCGATGTAGCCCATGTTAGGCTTTTTACCCACTGAACCTTGTAAATCAACGCCCACATAAACTTCCCCATAGGGTGAGGCAGCGAGCACAGCGGGACATGGTGTCATTTTGGTATCTGAAAATACCCGAGTTTCCAATTCAGGGGGAACTGTGGTGCTGCCAGCAATTACTGAAAATGTGCCAAGGGATAAAAGAAGCGAGGTGGCTATGATTTTCTTCATGAGATGTATACGATTCAAAAATCATGATTGATCAAAACTCATCAAAGACCATACGTTTAGCGTTTCGTAGGTATACCAGCTTTGGTATCTATCAACCAAGATTGTAGCTGCTTATTGAGCCTTTCGGCTAGCTCAGGATTTTTTTTGGAGAG
>JBGCEU010000106.1:0-7050 GCA_045106535.1 Akkermansiaceae bacterium
TCTTCTTTCCAAAGGAAAGCAACGGC
The DNA here is from genome assembly GCA_045106535.1 of Akkermansiaceae bacterium. Taxonomy (GTDB): domain Bacteria; phylum Verrucomicrobiota; class Verrucomicrobiia; order Verrucomicrobiales; family Akkermansiaceae; genus Oceaniferula. The sequence continues at coordinate 27 of JBGCEU010000106.1, forward strand.
ATCGAGCCGGAAAATATGTATTCCCTTGTCGAGGTAGAGCTGGATGATCCGGATGATTTCTAGCAGCACTTCGGGATTGGCGAAGTTGAGGTCGACCTGATCTTCGCTGAACGTACACCAGACTTCTTTTTCGCCATCGTTGGTCTGCACGGCGGTGAGTAGAGGGGAGCTGCGCGGTCTTACGACCTTGGTTAGGTCTTTGAAGCTGGCGCCATCGACGAAGTAATCCTTGCCCGGAGCTGTACCCGTTAGGAAATTTTTAAACCAAACGGACTCACGCGAGCAATGGTTGAGCACGAGATCCGCCATGATGTTGAAATGCTTCGTGAAGCGCTCAATATCATGCCAGTCACCATGATCCGGATTGATGGTGGTGTAGTCGATGACTGAAAAGCCATCGTCCGAGCTGTATGGGTTGAAGGGGAGGATGTGGATGTTGTTGATCTGCTGTTTGAGTTCACGGTTACAGAATTCATAGAGTGTCCTCAGCGGTGGCTGATTCTCTTCTTTGATAGAGTCAGCATAAGTGATCACCATAACATCCTGTTCGTCCCATTTGTTAGGATTGGGTGATGCCTCGATGGCCTTTTTTGCCAATGGTGCGGCTTTGAATATCTGCTCCGTAATTTCAGCGGTGCGTGGTTCTCCGTAGATGTTTCTAACTCTCTCCTCCACGCCTTGGCGAACCTGCGTGACCTTGGCGTGCTGCATGAGGTCATAGCTGGTGTTTTCTCCAAACTCACGTCGGTCGGCTTCCACGGCATCCAGTAGCATATCCATGATGTTAGGTTCTGCAGCGAGAACCCGCTTCCAGCTTGGCATAAATGGCGTGTCCATTGATGACTCTGGGTCTAAGAAATCGTGCCCAGCCTGCATGATGTTTTCTGCAAACACCTCGACGGCATGGCCTTCAGAGTGCATATCATAGGATAGACCATTGATGGCAGCGTCGCTGTGGTAGCTGTCGATCAAATCAAGTGCGATACGGAAATAGGTCGCTTTGATCGTGCGGATTCTTTCCTTGGTGAAAACCTCTCCTTGTGTTGCCATTTTGCGGTAGAGAGATTTCGCAATATCACAGCTCATTTTTGATAAGCCCTTAGTCTTATCATCGAGAGAGAGGTCTTGGTGCTTGTGATCGTAGGTATCTGCTACGTCGACTTGGCAAATCTGATTCGTTGCGTAGTTCCGCTGCATCTCTGAGAGGGTTCCCATTTCCAATCCCCAGTCGGAGGGAATGCGGATATCTTCGATGACATCCCGTGACAGCGAGAATTCACCTGCGAGTGGGTAGCGGAAGCTGTCGAGGAAATCGAGGTAGTCATTCGGCCCGCATACCTTTTTCAGAGCTCGCAGCAGTGGTGTGACTAACAGGCGGCAAGCACGGCCGTTCATCGAGTTGTTAGCGATGCGGGCGTAGTATCCTTTGCAGAACTTGTAGCTGAGCGCGGGGTTGGCTACGGGGTAGATGAGGCGCGCCAGCAGGTCGCGTTGATAGGTTGTGATATCGCAGTCATGAATAGCGACTGTGTCCGCCTTTCCTGACGCCAGAATATAGCCAAACATGTACCAGACATTGCGCCCTTTTCCGGCTTCAATCGGGGCGAGTCCTTTTTCATGAAGAAGCGCATCGATCTTGCGCAAGCGCGGGCCATCATTCCATAAAATATCCGGTTGCTGGGGGAGGCGATCAAAAAACTGGAGTGCTTTTTTAAATTGGCTTTCGTCTGCGCGGTCGAGGCCGACAACGACTTGGTCGAGGTAAGGCACGTTCGATATTTCATCGACGATGGACCCCAGCGCCGGGCCTTCCAGCTCCGAGTAGAGTGAAGGCAGGATCAGTGCCATCGGTTTTGTTTTACGAATCTCGAGTAACTCTTCTTCGAGTTGTTCGAGTGGTCTTTGATTGAGCTGGTGCAGCGTTGTGACGACGCCGAATTGATGGAAGTCTCCCATGGTATTTTGTTAGTTAAATGAGGTAGAGTGAAGAGATGAGATCGAGCACAGCATCATTCCAGCCTTTGGAGGCTGGGTGCTTTGCTTGGATGACTTGTGGAGCCTGGACTTGAATTTTGAACCCGTCAGAGTGGGGGATAACGATGGCGATATCGGCGGACTCAAGCATCGACTGATCGTTCGCGCTGTCGCCAATTGCTACCGATATCCACTGTGCCTCGGGAAAACGGTTTTCATAGAGTCGGCGAGTGACGTTTAATCCATCGGCCTTGTCGGCATACCCCATCAGGTGGATGAACCTGCCGCCTCGCAGTGCGCGGATTCCTTTGGACTTTAAAAAAGAGGAAAATGTTTCCCAGCGCTCCTCCGAATCCTGCCACAGGATAGGCTCTGACACGTCACGCTGCTTAGCCATCGATGCTTCGCTTAAACTAAGCCCCGTTTTCGCGGACAGCTCTTCATCAGACCAGTCATCGAACCCCTCAAACGCGTATCCGTGTTCCTCGCGAGCTTGATGCGCCTGTTCCAAAATGTATTCGCGGGACAGGCCTGTGATCAGGGTTTTGTATTCACCCTGCGTTTTCCATGCCTGCTGCTCGGATAGCTCGCATAACTCCGAAACTTCAGAGTCAAGGGGAACCGCAATGATACCGCCATTTTCAGCAATAAGTGGTGTGGTGAGTTGTAGTTCCTCAGCTAGAGATTTTAACTCGGCGAGAGTCTTGCTGGAGTTGAATACCAAGGGAAATCCGAGTGCCTTCATTTTTTCGACCGCTTCCAGGGCCTCACTAAACTGGTAGTTCTCATCGATAAAGCTGGCATCGAGGTCAGTAACGATAAGTAGTTTTTTCATGGGTGGCTGCTGCTTTTTCGGAGGTCGCTTGAATAGTGCTGTTTGGGTTAATGAATAGGAACTAACCATATCATAGCAAGCACAATGCCATGACGCTGGATTTTCTTGGTAAGTGAGGTCACGCTCTACGTGTTGCTCTCTCAATGATCAGCGTGAGCGGATATCCATGATCTGTGTTCATCTAAGCCATCCGTGTTGAAATGAATAACGAACACAGATGAAGAGGATGAACACTGATGCGCGCGGATCACATCCTCTGCCGAAGAGCTTGGAGTTGCGTGTTCCTTAGTTCAGCAATCGACATTTTCCCCGTTCCGTGAACACTCACGCGCATGTCCACGACTGACCGACAACCCGAGCTGCTTTCCCCTGCGGGAAACTGGGACTGCGCGCGTGCGGCGGCGGCTAATGGTGCGGACGCGATTTTTTTCGGATTGCCGAAGTTCAACGCGCGAATACGTGCGGATAATTTTACCGAAGCCGATTTGCCAGAGCTGATGAAGTTCCTGCACAAGCATGGCGTGCGTGGGTTTGTCACCATGAACACCCTGATTTTTACAGGTGAAATGGAGGCGGCGGAGGAGCAGTTACGATTGCTGGAAAAATACAGGGTCGATGCCATCATCGTGCAGGATCTTGGGCTGGCGCGGTTAGCAAGGCATGTGGCACCGAGTTTGGAAATTCACGCGTCCACCCAGATGACGATTACTTCGCCGGAGGGATTGCAGTTTGCCGATCAGCTGTATCAGCTCGACCGCGCTGTGCTCGCGCGTGAGCTGTCTCTAAAACACATTCAGAAATTTGAACCAACAGAATGCGTTCCGCTTGAGGTGTTTGTTCACGGTGCGTTATGTGTCGCCTACTCAGGCCAATGTCTAACAAGTGAAAGTCTCGGTCAACGATCCGCGAACCGCGGAGAGTGCGCGCAGGCGTGTCGGATGCCCTATAAACTTGTGATTGATGGTGAGGAGCGCGACATGGAGGATGTGCGCTACTTGCTCAGCCCGCAGGACCTTGCCGCGGTCGATATCATACCCGAACTCGTTCAGCAGGGGGTTGTTTCCTACAAGATTGAAGGTCGGCTGAAGTCGCCCGAATACGTCGCCGCCATTACCAAAGTTTACCGCAAAGCAATTGATGCGGCGGTGGAGCAAAAAGACAACCCGGTCACCGATGACGACCGTTACGCAATGGAGATGACATTTTCCCGAGGGCTGTCAACTGGTTGGTTTGAGGGCACGAATCACCCGCGGCTTACCCACGGGAAGTTTGGTAAAAAGAGGGGTGTCTATCTCGGCGAAGTTACTGGCTGCCAACGCGGCTGGGTCGATGTGGAACTCGCTACTCGGATACCCGTAAAAGCGGGTGATGGAATTGTTTTTGATGCTGGTGAGGATCGAAATGAAGAACAGGGAGCACGCATCTGGAAGGTGGCGGGCGAGAGATTATTGTTTCACCACAAGCACAGCGGACTCGACTGGAAACGGATCAAGCCCGGGCAGAAGATCTGGAAAACGGATGACCCGAAGCTCAATAGCGCGCTCACGGCGAGTTGGAAAAATGCCAAGTTAGAGCCGGTTCGGAAGTCGCTCGATATCAACGTGAGTGGTATGGCGGGAGAGCCGATGGTGCTCACTAGCGGTGAGGTGTCGGTGCGATCTGCGGAAGTATTAGAAAAAGCGGATACCCGACCTCTAACCGCAGAGTTTCTGGAAAAACAACTTGGCAGACTTGGGGGCACAGCCTGGAAACTAGAGACCCTCAGCAATGAGCTTGAAGGTGATGTGATGCTTCCCGTTTCTGCTATTAACCGACTGCGTAGGGCGCTGGTTGAGGCGCTGGAAGGTATCGCTGCGATAGAAATTCCGCAGCGTGCTGGAACAGCGGGGGCTAGCATGGCGGATCTCATGCCGGAAAGGAAAGCCGATGAATCCGATCAACGTGATTTATCTACTCTCTGCCGGAGTATGGAGCAGATTGAAGCGGCTCTCGAAGCAAGGGTTTCTAACATTTATGTTGATTTTGAAGATGTTCGTCGCGGTAAGGATGCTGTTGCTTTGGTGAGGCAGACTAAGGGGGCACGTATTCACCTTGCCACACCAAGGATTCAAAAGTCAGGCGAGGCTGGCTTTTTTAAGGTCGTGGAACGAGCCGAGCCAGATGGTGTCTTGATTCGTAATCTTGGTGGCATTGCCCACTTTAAGAATCGGAATGATCTCTACAAAACGGGAGACTTCTCGCTGAACTGTGCGAATCCACTGACGGCAAAAATCCTTCGCGAAGAAGGGGGGCTCGATCACCTGACCGTTTCTTATGATCTGAATATCCAGCAGGTTCTGGATCTTCTGTTATCTGCGCCGACCGATTGGTTTGAGCTGACTCTGCATCAGCACATGCCGATGTTTCATATGGAGCACTGTGTATTTTGTACTTTCATGAGTGAGGGCACGAGTATCCTCGACTGCGGTAAGCCCTGTGAAAAGCATCACGTTCAGCTCAAGGATCGGGTGGGGCAACTGCACACACTCAAGGCGGACGTAGGGTGCCGGAACACTTTGTTTAATGGTCGTGCACAGACAGGCGCACGTTTCTATCAACAACTGCGCGGCACTGGGTTGAGAAGATTTAGGATTGATTTTCTAGACGAGGATAAACAATCCGCGACACAAATTATCCGAGCTTATCAAGAGCTCCTGAGCGGTAAGACCTCGGGTCAATATCTCTGGCAAGATCTTGATCTGATAGAAAAGCTTGGCGTTACCGATGGCACCCTAGCGGAGTAAGGTAGGGCAAGTTTGTAACTTGTCGACAGGATGTGTGCTTGGATTGCCGGCAACTTATAAAGTCGCCCTACTTTCACGAATTATTCATCTCACCTTCATCATCATTTCACCGAGGAGTGAATAATGATGACCATGGAGGATACCCAAGGAAAACGAAGCTGTGGCAACCCATGGTTGCAATGGTTGCTTGTATTGGTCGTAATTGCTGTGCTCTTCGTAATGGCTGCTCCGGTGGTGCTTAAATCACACAAAAAAGCGGACGTCACTGAAGCAGTCAATAACGCGAAACAGATTTATTGTCTTCTGTTAGAATTTGATGGCGAATACGGGCAGTTCCCGACGGATGCCACGGCGGTCGATGAGCTGCAAGGGTATCGGGGTGAGTATTCCAATGACTATTTGGCTCAGTTCTTTGCTGCTGGTTATACGCGATCTGAAGAGATTTTTTATGCGAAAGGCGGGAGCAGTTTACAGAAGAAACCGGATGGCGTGATTGATGATCGTGAAGATCAGTTAAGTGAAGGCGAATGTGGTTTTGCATACATCAAAGACCTCAGCATGAGATCCCATAAAGAGACCCCTGTGCTACTTGCTCCAATGTATGGGGATGGATATAAATTCAATACAGATGCCTTTGAAGGGAAGGGGGTGATGCTAGAGGTCAGTGGTAGAGTGAGGCTATTGCGTCTCAATGGTGAGGGCGAAGCTATGATTGCCGGAGGCAAGAAGCTATTTGATGGCGGTGAGGGCACGCCCTGGGAACACAAACCATTTGATAGCAGTAAATTGTGCTATGCCAAAAAGCCGTATGCATTCACGCCTCGGTTGTTGCCCAGAATTGACTCAACAGATGTGCTGGGTGCGGTGTTCGTTGCGCTCCTGATTTTTCTTGTCATACGAGCATTGATGCATTCGCGGAGCCGAAGCAAAGACAATCCTGAGACCCAATGAATTTAACCCAATAGCAAAAACCATGAAACCACCCCATAAAAAACACCGCTCAGGCAGCCCTTGGTTGGTCATAATATTAGTTTTTATCGTTATCGCAGCTTTGTATGCAATTAGCACACCACATATTCACGGATGTGGCAGAAAGGCAACTATGACCGAGGCGGTGAATAACGCTAAACAGGTCTATTATCTCATGATCGAGTTTGATGGTGAATACGGTGAATTCCCTTCTAATGCCACAGCCATCAATCACAAGGGAGTGCACGGCAAGCCGGATATAGACTTGCGTGGCTTCAAAGGTGAATATGCAAATGATTATTTAGGCCAATTCATTGCGGCAGGCTATACCTCGTCAGAGGAGATATTTTACGCGTATGGCGCTAGTGACAAAAAGCCGGACAATGACATTAGCCCACCTGAAAAAATTCTGGAAGCTGGTGAGTGTGGTTTTGCCTACGTAAAAAATCAATCTACTTCGATG
>JBGCEU010000107.1:0-3622 GCA_045106535.1 Akkermansiaceae bacterium
GCCTCGGTATTATTGTGGATGGAGTGCGCATCGTAGAGCAGCACGTCTTTCCGCGAAGCCCAGCTACCGTCGGGTTTCTTGAGAAATGCGTATTTCGGATTGTTTGCCACAACATCGACGAGTGTGCCGGTGGCGACCTTGTCCTTTTTTGCCTGCTTAATCAGGGCTTGCTCTAACACATGCTCGTCACCCGCGAGGATGAACACCTTGACGGGCTTCTGGGCATGGGAGGCCGATAGTAAGGAAATGGCAACTGCAAACGGGAAAAGGAATTTCATGATTCGATAGAGTAGCATAGAGGGTGTGATTTATGGAGTGGGAGTTTTTAACTCCCGGCTGCCTATTGAGCTTCGTGCATGAGCAGGGTTACTGATTCTTCGCCCGACAGTGAGATGCGGGTTGCAAACCCGCGCTCCATAGAAGGCTCAGCGTAGAAACCAAACATCAGGACAGAAGACACAATTTCGTTAGAAAAAACTTTCGGTCTCGGCAGCTTGCCCACATGCGGTGGTTGATGTTGCGGCTCAGATTTTGGCGAGCTTGAGTGTGAATCGATTTTGTTCACTCAGGTTAGTGAGATTGAGCTTCGGTGAGTAATCGTAGATCTCGGCAGTATGATCTGGGGTGAACTCCATCAGGCGCAGCCAAGAGTCGCCCCCGTTCGGCTTCATCTGGAAATTGACTAGCATCTGGTGGACATCACGACCTCCCGGTGTGGCTGAGGTGACACGACCCAAGCCATCGCGGAGAACGTGCCCGTTGAGAGTGAGGATAAAGTTTTCATGTTTGCTAACGAGATTTCGCCAGAGCTCTTCGCCATCCATCACATCGCCATCTGGCCCTTTGCCGACACCATAAGCGTGGGGGTTCCAGTTTTGTTTCGTGCCATGTTTCTTCCAATTGTAGCGAGTCTCATCAAAGTAAGTGTAAGCGTGAGTTAGCAGAATCGCTTCGCGATCGGCATGCTTTTTCGCGACCTCGTTGGCCCAGCGGACAACATCGACTCGCGGGCCGAATTCCAAACCGATGACGATGAATTTTCTACCGCCTGCGGAAAACAGATGGAAGCTATTCGCCATGCTGTCCGGTTCCTTGTCGTAAGTGCCGCCGAAGGTTGGTAAGTCACGGAACTTTGTGACTGGAAAGTAGTCATTCAAGAGTGTGGAGCGGTCGCTTGCACTGCCCCGCTTACCCAAATCATGATTGCCGGGAATGAAAAAGTAGGGGATTTTTCCATCCAGTTGGCTCATCGCTTTTTTGGCGACCTCCCACTGCGGCGGATTATTGTGATCGGTGATATCGCCGAGATGGAGCACCGCTTTGATTCTGCGGGTGTCTTTGTTGGCCGTCAGCCATCGGGTCTGAGCCATGAATTCCTCCGGATGTTTGTGACAATACTTCTGGGTATCAGGTAGCACCGCGATGGTGAACGAGCCCTTTCCCGGTAGCGGAGGCGGCCCCTGCGACAGAGATTTCTCCGGATTAACTTTCTCCAAAGCACTGGCTAGCGAGCTGACAAAAGGCATGGCGAGTCCAGCTTTGATAAATTGGCGGCGTTTGAATGTCTTCATAGTATTTTGATATGGAATTATTTTTGAATTATGATGCGCGCGTGTGCCTGCTCAACTTGGGAACACGTTCCGATTCAACTCCCCGCCCTCTTCGGCGTTGACCTGATAAGTCAAGATACGGTGTTGATCATCGATTTCTACAACGCGATAGCCTTTTGCTGCCCCCCAGCTTCCGCCGCAGTGGCTATCGAAGAAATACCGCTTCTTTTTAGAAACCCACATCCCGTTAGCGTCGTGGTTATGACCATGGAAAATGGCACGCACGTTCGGAGTTGATTCAATGAGATCCATCACGGCTTCTCCTTTTTTACTGTCTCGACCGTGAACACCGAACTTGGGCCAGCCGTCTTTACCGCCTGCTCGCTGGGCAATGTGGATGACAACAAATATCGCTGGAGCATTTCTATACTTCTTAAACTCCTCCTCCAAAAAATCGATATCAGCCGCGTAGTAGGGACGGAAATTTTTTGGAGCTGACGTGTCAGCCATCACAAAGGCAAAGTCTTCCAAGACGAAGCTGTGATTCGCGGGGTAGCCCCAGATTTTCTCCCAGGATTCTGCGGGTGAGCCGGGTTTCTCATCGACATAGTCATGGTTCCCCTTGCAGCAGTAGTAAGGCACCTTGAGCTTTTTGAGATGCTTGTCCCGCACCTTGGTCAGAAAATCCGCCCGGTCATGGCCGATATCGCCATTCAGGATCAGGGCATCGAGACCATTTCTTCTCTTCTCATCGTTAATCCAATTCACCAAGTCATCCGCCATTTTATCAGACCGCGACCCTCCCTGTGCGTAGTGCAGATCAGAGGCTACAGCGAAACGTAATTTGATCTTGCGGTTCTTGGGTAAATCTTCTGCGTTTGCCCAAGTGACGGGTAGGGCGCTGGCAGCGGCAAACAGGGAGGATTTCTTGAGAAATGATCGGCGTGGGATAGACATGGTATGAGTGGGTGAATGGTTCTTCAGTCGGGGCAGAGCCTAAAAAAATGTCTGCGCCACCGCTCGGGCAACGCAGACATCCATGATTCGTCTGTTTTTTTCTAAGCCGTTACTTGCGGCGGCGCAGGATCAGCGCGAGGCCACCGAGTCCGAGGAGTGCTGCGGAGGATGGCTCGGGGACAGCGGTTTGGCTAAAGCTGAGATCATCAATTGCTCCCCAGTTTTCGCTGACGCTACTGGTAAACTCAAGCGTGTAGCTTTCGCCCACCAATCCCGTATACGTCAAATCTAGGGTCGTAGCGGTGCCTTTGTTCAAGGTGCCTGTTGATACCGTCTTAACCACGGAACTGTCGAAATCGCGTGTGATGGTGACTGTCCCGATGGAAGAGGCAGCACTCATACCAGTGCCAAACCCAAAATCCACAGAATTGAAGAGAACCGACCAACCAGCGTCCGGAGTGAACTGAATTGTTCTATTAGACTGACTTTGATTCATCTGAAGAATGTGAGTATCAGGATCGTCATTAGACACTTCCTCAATGTCCGCCCATCGAGTATCACTGTGAAATTCAAGTGCTGCACCTGGCCACAGCAAAGCGATATTGGGTGTAGTGCCCGATCCGTCGCTCGTTATGAATTCCACGTTGTCAGCGGTGTTGTCAGTGCCGTATGATGACCCAACGGCGGTGTTGTTTGATGCGCCAGCGTTGAAAGTCAGCGTAGTGGCGTTGGCATTTCCACCAACGGATGCGACAAGAGCTACCGCAGCGATGTTCATCAAGTTTTTAGAGTATTTTTGTTTCATATTATTTTTTGGTGGTTGTTATGCCTTCCCGGCATGAGGGGTGTTAGACGTGCGACAAATCATACTGCCGAACTCCTGCCCGGGGGCAAGCTAGGCACTTCGACCGGCAGCGTCATGTTTTTTACATCTTGCCAACTAGGCAATATTTTGTATAGATAGCCTGCGTGCCATTTGAAATCATCTCCCCTGCTGACCAGGTAGCGAAACATTTGCGTGAGGAAATCCTGAGCCGTCGCTGGAAAGAGGACATGCCGGGGGTGGCACACTTGCAGTCGGAGCTGGGCGTGAATCACGTGACCATCAATGCCGC
>JBGCEU010000108.1:0-11333 GCA_045106535.1 Akkermansiaceae bacterium
CGTGCTGTCACTGGTGCTGGAAACCGTGCACTCAAGTCACTCTCTGACATGCTCAAGGGTAAAGGTGGACGTTTCCGCCAGAACTTACTCGGTAAGCGCGTTGACTACTCGGGTCGTTCCGTAATTGTGATCGGGCCTGAGCTTAAACTCAACCAGTGTGGTCTGCCCAAAAAGATGGCACTCACGTTGTTCGAGCCATTCATCATCCGCCGTCTCAAGGAGCTGGGCTACTGCCACACCGTGCGTAGTGCCAAGAAGATGATTGATCGCAAGACCACTGAGGTCTGGGACATTCTGGAAGAAGTAACCAAAGGTCACCCAGTGATGCTTAACCGTGCGCCCACGCTGCACCGTCTCTCGATTCAGGCATTTGAGCCTGTGTTGATTGAGGGTTCTGCGCTGCGTGTTCACCCGCTCGTTTGTACCGCCTATAACGCGGACTTTGATGGTGACCAGATGGCTGTCCACGTGCCGCTTTCGATTGAGGCACAAATGGAAGCACGTCAGCTGATGCTCGCGCCTAACAACATCTTCTCGCCCGCCTCAGGTAAGCCGATCACCGTTCCTTCTCAGGACATCATTCTCGGTTCTTACTACCTCACCTACGCACGTCAGCTGACTGCCAAGGAGCTTGAGGCGCGTAAAGATGTGCACCTGCCACTATTTGAAAATACAACAGAGGTCGAGTTTGCTATCGCATCCCGTAAGGTGGGTTACCACGATTGGATTCGCCTGCGTAACCCAGACTTCGGTAAGACAGGAAAGAAGGAAACCTTCTTTGGCGACCACGAGAGCAAGATCATCGAGACCACTCCAGGACGTGTTCGTTTCAATGAGATCTGGCCATCAGGGCTTGGCTTCGTGAATTTCAACGTTGGTAAAAAACAAATCGGCGACATCATTTGGCGCTGCTACCAGTGCGCTGGTCAGGACGGCACTGTCATCGTGCTGGATGAACTCAAGGGACTTGGTTTCCGCGAAGCAACCCGCTCCGGTATTTCCATCGGTATCATCGACATGGTGATTCCCGAGGAGAAGGAAGGTGAGCTGAAGAGAGCCTACGAAGAGCTGGAGAAAGTCACCAAGCAGTATCGTAACGGTGTCATCACTGACAACGAGCGCTACCAGCAAGTCATCGATATCTGGACACACGCTTCCGATAACATCGCCGATGCGCTCTACCGCAAGCTGGAACACAACGAAGGAGATAAAATTGTCAACCCACTGTTCCTCATGGTTGACTCCGGTGCCCGGGGTAATAAGCAGCAGATTAAGCAGCTCTCCGGAATGCGTGGCTTGATGGCTAAGCCGTCCGGTGACATTATCGAGCGCCCGATTACTTCGAACTTCCGTGAAGGTCTCTCCGTGCTGGAATACTTCATTTCCACTCACGGTGCCCGTAAAGGACTTGCCGACACCGCGCTCAAGACAGCCGACTCCGGATACATGACCCGTAAGCTGGTCGATGTTTCTCAGGACGTCATCGTCTTCGAACCCGACTGCGGAACCGTCAATGGAATCACAGCCGAGCCGATCATCGAGAACGACGAGGAAGCGGCATCGCTTTCCTCCCGTATCTACGGTCGAGTTTCCGGTGAAAAAGTTACTGACCCCGTCAGTGGCAAGGTCATCCTTAAGGTTGGCCAGCTCATCGGTGAGAAGGAGTCGGAAAAAATTGAGGAACTCGGATTCGAGCGTCTCAAGATCCGTTCCACTCTCACTTGTGAAGCAGACCGCGGATGCTGTCAGAAATGTTACGGCCTGAACCTCGCCACAGGTGAGGTCGCCAAGATTGGTGAAGCGGTGGGAATCATCGCTGCCCAGTCAATTGGTGAGCCGGGAACCCAGCTGACCATGCGGACGTTCCACGTCGGTGGTGTAGCATCCTCCTCGTTCAAGCAGCCAATCATCAAGGCAAAGTCGGGCGGCACCGTTGTTTATAAGGAAGTACGCGCTGTAAAAGACGCTGATGGCAACTTTGTAGCACTCAACAAAAAAGGCTCCATCGCAATCCGCGATAAGGATGGCCTCGAGCTTGAGTCCTATAATCTCGTCATGGGATCCGCTATTTCCGTCCCAGACGGTGAGAAGGTTAAAAAAGGACAGGTCTTCGTGACTTGGGACCCTTACAACGTGCCAATTCTCACGGAGAAAGCAGGTAAGGTTGAATTCCGCGACATGATCAAGGGCATTACCGTGCAGTCGGAGACCGATAAGGAAACCGGTAAAAAAGGTATGGTGGTCACCGAGCACAAGGAGGACCTCCACCCGCAGATCGTTATCGTTGATAAAAAGACCGCAGAAGTCATTTACAGCTGCTCCATCCCCGTAGGTGCCCACCTTTCTGTGAAAGAGGGCGCTAGCGTTAAAGGTGGTGCCCAGCTTGCCAGAACGCCGCGTAAGATTGCTAAGACTGGTGACATCACCGGTGGTCTTCCACGGATTGCCGAGCTCTTCGAAGCACGTCGCCCGAAAGAGGCATGCACCATCGCCAAGATCGACGGTGAAGTTTCCTTTGGCCCGAACGTGCGTGGTAAGAAGAAGGTCATCGTGACTGACATGGATACCGGCGAGCACGCGGATCACCTCGTGCCAATGGGTAAGCACATCATCGTTGGGGAAGGGGACTTCCTTCACCGTGGCGACCAAATCACCGAGGGGCCCGTTTCTCCGGATGACTTGCTAGAGGCCTGTGGATCTCAGGCTCTTCAGGAGCACCTCACGAACGAGGTTCAGCGCGTTTACCGCCTCCAGGGTGTTGAGATCAATGACAAGCACATTGAAATCGTCATCCGCCAGATGTTGCGCAAGGTTAAGATCACCGAGCCAGGCGATACCGAATTCCTCTGGGGTGACCAGATCGACCGCACCACGTTCAAGAAAGCGAACGAGGAAGTGGTGGCTAACGGTGGTAAGGCCGCCGAGTCCGAGCCAGTGCTCTTGGGTATTACCAAGGCATCGCTCGAGACCGAGTCCTTCATCTCCGCAGCCTCGTTCCAGGACACGACTCGTGTGCTCACGGACGCCTCGACCATCGGCCGTATCGATTACCTCAATGGTTTCAAGGAGAACGTAATCATGGGTCACCTGATCCCTGCCGGAACTGGTTTCCACCAGCACCGTGATACAGAGATTAAGTTCACTGTTGAGGAGCCAGAGCCAGTCAAGGAAGAGCCAGAAGAGGGTGAAAACCCTGAAAGTGGTTCTGAAGGTGATGAGGCACCGAAAGCAGAGACACCTACTGAAGAGGCCAGCGCTTAATCAGTTCTCGGAAAAATTCAAAACCCGGCTTCGCAATTCGCGACGCCGGGTTTTTTGTATCTATCAATCGCGACTTGGGAGACAACACACTACAATGAACTCCAATATGACAGATATTTTGCATAAACTCGAATCACACTCGTAATATACAGAACGGCCAATTTGCCGTCGATAAACCAACAACCCAAGAACCGAATGAAATCAAACTTATCCAAATTCACCACCGCTGCTTCTGTAGCCCTATCCATTTTCCTCGTCTCATGTGGCGATAAAAAGGAAAGCAAAGTCGATACTGTCGATTCATTGGCAGACGAAGTTATTGAACAAATCAACCGTGTGCCAGATGCTATGGCTACTATTAAGGACAAGGGAAGCGCAGAAAATGCAGCTAAAGTCGTCGGCGAAGTCGGTGATGAACTCGTCAGTATTGCCGAGCGTATGGAGAAACTCGATGTGCCCTCTGAGGAGGAACAAAAGCGTATCGACAACAAAATCGAAGAGGGAATCAAAGGCGGTGATGAGAAAATGAGTAATCTAGACCCTACGGTCATGGCTGATCCCGAGATTCAGAAGATCGTTGGCGATGCTATGAAGGGCTTCATGGAAAAAATGAAGAAAGCTGAAACTACTTTCAAAAAGTACGGGAAGGATTCGAATAAAGAAGCCGAATAAATCATTTTTTCAGGTGCGCCACGCATCTGAGTATTTAGTCCACAAAAAAACCACGTAGGGAAGATTCCCTGCGTGGTTTTTCTTATGAAAGTTATTTTTGAACTCAAAAGTTACTGTCTGCGTCTGCGTAGGATAAGAGAACTAGCACCCATTAGAATGAGTAGACTGCTGCTTGGCTCCGGCACAGCGTCCCAGCTAACAGCAGCTAAGCCGATACCGTCTCCACCAATCGCCTGCATCTGATACTCGCTTGGTCCGGTGATCGCTGTATTGGCACTTTCGTTGAAACCAAGTCCGATGATATCAAAATTTACATTCAATTCATCTGGTCCGAGGAATGTCACGATGACTGTCTCTCCAGGATCAAGCTCAAGAGAATTTTGGAAAGTGCCAGAACCGTTACTGTATTTATTTCCCACAACAAGGCTGTCGGTGCCAACTGTTTCAAATCGCACGTTTCCATAGCCTGAAACTGGGATCGTAAGTGAGGAACCGACCGTCACTGTAGTGTTTGTGGGCACCACAAGTGCATTAAAATCAATGGTGAAAGCCTGAGTCATAGACGCCGCTGCAGCAGTCGCCATGAGTGTGGAGAGAAGTGTTTTCATGTGTAAGGTGGTAGTTAGTTGAAATTATTTATCAGGAAATCTTAACAAAACCAAGATTTTTTTTAGAAAAAATTATACGGGCTCAAATTTACATCAACTTAATTTTAGGAGCCGCCTGATGACTTGTCCATTTATACAGGCGGAGATGAAAGCCTGACTTGCGCCAAAACATGAGTTTGATAGGGTGCAGGTGAATTATTTATGACCTACGAAATTGGTTTTGTACTTTCGATTCTGGCAGTCGCGCTGGTGCTCTTTGTCAGTGAGAAGCTGCGGATGGATCTTGTAGCCATGCTGGTGCTTGCTGTGCTCGCGGTGGCAGGTCTGGTGAACACTGAGCAGGCGCTTGAGGGATTTAGTAATCCGGCGGTGGTGACGGTTTGGGCGATGTTCATTCTCAGTGCAGGCCTCAGTGCGACCGGTGTAGCCGATATTATTGGCCAGCAGGTTTACCGTATTGCAGGAGAGGGGGAGCCGAGGATTATCCTGACAATCATGCTGGCGACCGGTGTGATGTCCGCATTTATGAATAACATCGGTGTGGCGGCACTGATGCTGCCTGTCGTGATGGACATCGCTAGACGTACGGGGATTTCCCCGTCCCGCTTACTGATGCCTATGGCATACGCGTCGTTGTTAGGTGGTTTGACCACGATGATTGGAACGCCACCTAACTTAGTGGCGGCTACAGCGCTGGAGCAGGCTGGCTATGAGCCGTTCACGCTATTTTCTTTTTCGCCCATTGGGGCACCTGCTTTGATTGCAGGATCTTTATTTGTAGCATTTATCGGCAGGCATTTACTGCCGAAGGAATTGCCCAGAACTCTGAGCGAAGGCGTCGATGAGGCAGGCCCAATGTTAAAATTTGATTACCAGATCGAGGATCGGAGATTCCGATTGTTAGTAAAACCGAATTCTCCTCTTGTGGGTGGAACACTTGAGCAAACTCGCCTCGCCGAGGTGTTAGGGCTAAATGTCTACGCGGTGAAGCGTGGTGAGCGAACCATCTCGGACATCGATGGGTCACTGATCATTGAGGCGGGAGACGTTCTATTCATTCAGGGTGGTATCGACCAAGTTCGGGATTTTCTTCAATGGAAGGCGTTTGAGATGGCTCGTGGCCGGGGAATTACCGATTTGCTCGCGATTCAGCATGTTATTTTTCTTCAGGTAACATTGGGCCGCGACTCCGGCTTGGTTGGCAAGCGTGTTCAGGAGACAGGTTTTTCCCATCAGTATTCGGGACATATTCTCGCGGTGATTCGTGGAGATGAGACGATGCGTGGAAACCTTGCATCGGAGAAATTAAAAACGGGTGACCAATTATTGGTGGAAACCAGGGTGGAACACATTGCGACATATGAGCAAGCAGTCGGTTTCTTATCCGTCGCGCGTGTGGATGGTGCCCGCATTGATGAAGTGTATCCCGAGGATGAGACATTGTTTGAGCTGGGTATTCCTGATCAATCCTATCTCACCGGTATGAAGCTTGCTGACAGCGGTCTCCGGGAAACTCTGCATCTCCGCGTTGTTGGAATCGCTAGAAAATCTGGCTCGAATTATTTCCCGACAGGGGAGGATGTTTTTGAAGAAGGTGACAAACTACTGGTTCATGGTAGCAAAGAAACTGCTTCCCTTTTGAGTGGCTTGCAGAGTCTTGAAATGAGCGAGGAAGATACGCTTGATCCGCTGGAGCGCAATGAGGTCGGGCATAGTGAAGTCACTTTGTCGCCCCAGAGCACGCTCGTTGGTAAAACGGTGAAATCGCTGCACTTTAAAAAACGCTATGGCCTACAAATATTGGCGATTTGGCGTAGAGGCAGGGCTCTGACGGATTACCTATGGAAGGCTAAACTCGAGTTTGGTGATGCACTGCTTTTGTCTGGGTCAAGGGAGAGTATTGAAAACCTAACAAAAGACCCTGATTTTCTAGTGCTGACCCGCACCACACGTGATGTGAAAGGCGTGAAGTCCAAGAGCAAGGCGATTACCGCATCCACGGTCATGCTGGCTGTTGTGCTATTGGTTCTTTTTGGTGTCCTTCCCATTGCTGTAGCTGCTATTGCGGGTGTTGTTGTCATGGTCGGCTCGCGTTGCCTGACCATGGACGAAGCATATCGCTCGATTGAATGGCAGTCGGTTTTCCTAATCGCGTGTATGATTCCGCTTGGCACCGCGATGCAGGAAACGGGTGCCGCCCAGTGGATTGCTGAGGGGGTAGCGGCTGTTGCCAGACCGTTCGGCGCATGGGGAATCATCATCGGACTTTACATCGTCACGGCATTGGCGACGACGATTGTGCCCACCACGGCATTGGTGCTGATCATGGCTCCTATTGCGATCGATGCAGCGGGTCGATTCGGTATTCCTCCTCACATGATTATCATGGCGGTGGCGATGGCGGCGTCGGCCAGCTTTACCAGTCCCATTTCTCATCCGGCGAATGTGCTTGTTATGGGTCCCGGAGGTTATCGATTCATCGACTATGTGAAAATGGGGATCTTGCTCGCGATTGTTGTGATGCTAACAGTATTGCCGATGATTGCCCTGCGCGATTGGTGATCTCGATGCAACTTGCAAACTCAGATGATGGGTTTTCCGTGAAGTGATATCCCATTGAAAATCAATCCACAAAAACCTGCAAGGGTGGCTTGACCACCGTAGCCTCCTTGATACATTGCGCCTCCGTTTTTCAGGGAGATGCGGCGAAATGTCGTTATCCCACCAAGACCACACACTAATACACCATACTCATGGCTACCAAAAAAAAGGCCGCTAAAAAGGCCACCAAGAAAACTGCCCGCAAGGCAACCGCTAGCAAAGCAAAACAGAACGTCTACTTCTTCGGAGGAGGAAAAGCCGACGGTGACGGCTCCCAGAAAAATCTCCTCGGAGGTAAGGGCGCTAACCTTGCCGAGATGGGCCTTATCGGTGTTCCAGTTCCTGCTGGTTTCACCATCACTACTGAAGTCTGCACCTACTACTACGACAACGGTAAAAAATATCCCAAGACTCTCGATGCAGAAATCGAAGCCAATATTACTAAGGTTGAAAAAGTCATGGGCAAGAAATTTGGCGACCTCGATAACCCTCTCCTTCTGTCCGTCCGCTCCGGTGCCCGTGAATCCATGCCCGGCATGATGGACACCATTCTTAACCTCGGCATTAACGATGAGGTTGTGGAAGCACTATCCCAAAAAACGGGTAACCCCAAGTTCGCATGGGACTCATACCGCCGCTTCCTCCAGATGTATGGCAGCGTAGTCATGGAAGTCGAAGCCGAGGCAGGTGAGCATCACGATCCCTACGAGGTGATCCTCGATAAAGCCAAGGCTACTGCCGGAGTTAAAGATGACTCAGGTTTGCATGAGGAGCACCTGCGCTGGGTGGTTGCTGAGTTCAAAAAACTCATCAAAGACCGCTCCGGTAAGGATTTCCCAGAGGATCCGCGCGCCCAGCTCAAAGGAGCCGTGGATGCCGTGTTTAACTCATGGAACAACGACCGTGCGATCGTTTACCGCCAGAAGTATGGCATCCCAGCCGCATGGGGCACCGCTGTAAACGTGCAGGCAATGGTCTTCGGAAACACCGGTAAATCCTCCGGCACCGGCGTTGCCTTCACCCGTGACCCCGCCACTGGCGAAAATGTTTTCTACGGCGAGTATCTCATCGATGCTCAGGGCGAGGACGTTGTTGCAGGTGTGCGCACACCGAAGCCAATCGCCAAGATGGCGAAGGATCTTCCCAAGTCTTACAAAGAGCTACTCGTCATCCGTAAGAAACTTGAGAAGCACTTCCGCGATGTGCAGGACGTTGAGTTTACTATTGAACAAGGAAAACTCTGGATGCTCCAGACACGTAACGGAAAACGCACTGGTTTTGCCGCTGTGAACATCGCCCTCGACATGGTCAAGGAGCGTCTCATCAAGAAAGAAGAGGCCATCCTCCGCATTCCTGCCGATGACCTCAGCCACCTGCTCGCACCTATCTTTGACTCTAAGGAAGAGAAGAAGGCGAAGAAAGTAGGCAACGGTCTGCCTGCTGGCCCAGGTGCTGCATCTGGAAAGATCTACTTTTCCGCCGAGGAATCCGTCGCCGCTGCCGCCAAAGGTGAGTCCGTTATCCTTGTCCGCCAGGCCACTTCTCCGGAAGACCTCCGTGGCATGATTGCTGCCTCAGGTATCCTCACCACAGAAGGTGGAGCCTCCTCACACGCTGCTCTCGTTGCCCGCCAGATGGGTAAGGTCTGCGTATGCGGTGCTCATAACATGACTATCGACTATTCTAAGAAAACCCTCTTCGGAAACGGAGTTACCCTCAAGCAGGGTGATGAGCTTTCCCTGAACGGATTTGTTGGAAACGTCTACAAGGGTGGCATCAAGTCCTCCCCGTCACAGGTGATTCAGGGTCTGCTTGAGAATAAGGCAGCTGCCAAACGCTCTGAGACATACAAGAAGTTCATGGAGCTCATGAAATGGACTGACAAGCTTCGCCAAATTGGTATCCGCACAAACTCCGATACTCCGGAGCAAGTTGAGCAGGCTATTAAGTTTGGCGGAGAAGGCATTGGCCTGACCCGTGCAGAGCACATGTTCTTCGAGGGTAACCGCATCGACTCTGTCCGCGAGATGATCCTGGCTGACGATGACGAAGGCCGTGCCAAGGCACTCAAGAAAATCAAGGTCTTCATGAAAAAAGACTTCATCGGCATCTTCAAGGCTCTTGACGGACGTCCCGCCACAATCCGTTTGCTGGATCCTCCGTTGCACGAGTTTATCGGCACGATGGATGCCGCTCAGAAGAAGGATCTTTCTGGTAAGATTGGCATGAGCGCTACCGCGATTACCAAGCGTATCCACGCACTTCATGAAGAGAACCCAATGCTTGGTCACCGTGGTTGCCGTCTCGGCATCAGCTACCCGGCTGTCACCGCGATGCAGGTTGAGGCGATCCTCGAAGCTGCTGCTGAAGTGCAAGCTAAAGGAACCAAGGTTCTCCCTGAGATCATGGTTCCTCTCGTTTCCTACGCCCGTGAGCTTGAGCTCCAGAAGCAGGTTATCGATGAAACTGCCGCCGCTGTTCGCAAGAAGCTCGGTCTCACTAAGTCCAAGCTGAAGTACACCGTCGGAACCATGATGGAGATCCCCCGTGCATGTCTCACCGCTGATGAAGTGGCTGAGCACGCCGAGTTCTTCTCATTTGGAACAAACGACCTCACCCAGACTGGCCTTGGCCTGTCACGTGATGACTCATCAAGCTTCCTGCAAACCTACCAGGATGCAGAAGTACTCAGCCACAACCCGTTTGCCGGTCTCGATCAAAGAGGCGTCGGCAAACTCGTTGAAATGGGTGTTAAAGGTGGTCGGAAGGTCAAGAAGAAGCTCAAAATCGGTATCTGCGGCGAGCACGGCGGAGATCCTGATTCAGTGAAATTCTTCTGCCGCACAGGACTCGACTACGTTTCCTGTTCACCATTCCGTATCCCCGTCGCACGCCTCGCAGCTGCCCAGGCAGCCCTCGAGGCCAAAGGCATGGCTCGCGGTGAGGTCAGCTAAAGGAACGTAAAAGAGCTTCTCAAGCTCCCCCATAAAGCGGTTGAAAACCGCTTCTACGATAAAATCACAAGCCCCGATCAGGAAACTGGTCGGGGCTTTTTTGATTCACACGAGTCACGGATGCGGTCACGGATTGTCATCTTAGGAAGTCATTTATGATGTGAAAACGTCATTTAACCTCTGATATATCAAACACTCATGACTATTACACAAAGGCAATCCGTGAAATCTGTGGTTAGAAATTATTTTTATTCCCTGGCTGATCGCTGCTGCACCCCTCGGGAAAAGAAGTTGGTGTTATTGCCGGATCAAGTTTAGAATGCTTCCGCGTCATGACAGAGGCACAAAAACAACACGATCTCGAAAAACTCCAGGACGCTATCTACATGGAGAAAGTCCTGCGTGCCCGGGCGATGACTCCGGAGGAGCGGCTGACGGAAAGTTTTGAACTGTCGGATGAAGTCATGATGCGGATGCTAGCGGGTGCAATGTGGCAGCTGGATACGGAGGATATAGAAGAAGGCTGGCAGGAGGTTAGGCGCAGGCTTGATCGGCTGGATACCCTGCACGAACGAGGGCTTTACACCACCGAGCACAAGGATGCGGTATGAAGATTTTTGATCTGGCTAGACTCGCTAAAACGACCGACAGCTAGACTGTTCTTCTTTTCACCCGCATGACTTGATAGGTAGCGAGCAGTGTGAGTGTCGCACCTAATAACTCGATTGGGGTGAATCGTTCCTGAAATAGAAAATACCCGCCGAGCGCGGTGCAGATGGGTAAGAGCATCTGGATGGAGGCACCAGTGGAGACCTCCAGGTGGCGGTAGGCGTAGGTCATGGATAACTGCCCGAAGGTGACGATGCCTCCAGCTGCAAGTAACCACCATCCGGCATTCATGGGCAGAGTGGGGAGGTCAGTGGCTGCAAAGGGGATGGCAATGAGGGCACCGTAAACACACTGGGCGGCATAGATCGTGGAGGTGTGCTCGGTGTCGTGTAGCTTACGGATTAATACAACGACACTTGCAGCAAACACAGCACCTAACAGAGCAAGTAGATCGTATTTAGAGATTCCATCAGCCAGTGATTGGTCGCCGAGAAAAACAACCAGCCCGCCAAAGCCCGCAATGATCCACCCGAGTTTGCGTTTGCTCAGTGCCTCCTTGAGAATGATGGCGGCGATGATGCTTGCGAAAATCGGGTAAGTCAGGTTGATGATGACAGCCCTGCCTGCG
>JBGCEU010000109.1:0-6642 GCA_045106535.1 Akkermansiaceae bacterium
GAGAGCCAGAAGCGCGCCAAAGAGCTAGCAAAGGATTAGGCATTATCATGCTCCAGCGCTCTCGATTTCCATTCCTGCTCACGATCTATGGAGTGGGAGTTTGTAACCTTCGGCTGCCTATTACTGATCAAGCCATGTATAAATCACGACAGTGATATGCGGACAGAATGCCCACGCTCCATGCAGCAAGATATCTAAAATCAAGGTTTGTCAGCCTGCCCATTCCAAGCTGAGCTATCGTAGCACTCTAGCAGGATATGGCGGATATTCCTGTGATGCTTACGCCATAATTCTGGCAGCAGTGGGGCGAGTTCTTTGTATTGGGCGGGGGCTAATTTTTTCACACAGGTTGAAAGCACTGCCATGTTGGGGTCGAGATGAATTAGCGTGGGTAGCCTGCCTTGCGAGTGCCTTGTCACTAGGATGCCGGTAGCATTTTTTGTGAGTTTGTAAAATTTGCTTCGTGCACGAAAGTTAAGTTGTTCTTCGCCATCGAGGATGATGATTTTTCCGTCGCATTGAGAGAGATCGTTCCACTGTAAATCAGACATCGTTTTCTGTTCATGATTGAGGAAAATGCGAAGTGTCTGGTAGCCAGTCATTTCTGTATGTCTTGCCGCCCACGCGTCGAGAAAGCAGGTTTTTCCAGATCCATGTCTACCGGTGATTGTGGCGTGCCTGCCTAACAAATTCCATTTTTTGTCCAATTTCGCCCAGCTCGTGCCTGACCACTCTGGATTGAAGCGGAGCAGCTTCTCTACTCGATCTGTCGCAAACGGATTTTCTCGAGCGAGCATGGTGAGCTATCGGTTGATTTGAAACCACTTTGGTTTCTGAGGCTTGGTAACAGAATCTGTAACTTGATCTAACACGATTTCACGGCCATTCGGGCTTAGGGTGAACTCTTTTTGCTCAGATGTCTCATCCGGCAGCGTGACGGCCTCCAGTGCCCACGTAAGGGAGACGATTTTTCCAGAAAAACTGTAGGGCTCATCGGGCAGAGTGAATGAAAACATTTCGCTACCCTGATTGTTTGATTTTCCGGTTTGCCACGTTTGTTGCTCAATGATGTCAACATCCTGCGTGCCCCTACCACTGGTGAACCAAAACAGCCGCAACGCGACACGCTCTGTGCCCTCTGGTAAATTCCATGCCAGTGTGCCGTTGATGGTATCACCGGGTGTGAACTCGGTGTTGTCGTAGTCGATCTGAATGTCAAAAATTGGTGGCATTTCTAATTTTCTGTTAGTTTTCGATATCCAAGGGTCTGACAATCACATCGTATTGATCTGAGACGTCTGGCCAGATGGAAATGTCGCCCTTCACGTGGATTGACCATTTGATGCTGTTGTTACCGCCCTTCCATGATGGCATCAGATTCATTTGGTTAGGTGGTAAATCGATGGTAGCCGAGCCTGTCATGCTCTTGCGCGGGTCTTGTGTGTCGATCAGTGCTTTTTCGTAGAATGTTTCCGTTTCAGTGACTGTGTCAGTACCACGGCGATAGCTCGCTTCTTCCTGCCCAACCAAGTGGATCGTAAAGTGCTGGAATCTGTGAGCGCTTCCCGAACTATTCCACTTAAGCTTTGCTGGAATGCCAAGTGTGATTTCCCCGGGTGTTAGGGTGAGTGTAGAGGTCGGGTTGAATAGTGCCAGCAGCCGGTAGAATATATGCAAAATGAAACCAATCCCGATGAGGACAAAGGGGGTGATGAAAATGATGAGAAACCACTCGGGGTTACCACGCTGCCATGACTTGACGGCTTGCCACACAAATACAGAGGTGATGCCGTTCCAGAAGAGAGCGATGGCGATTGATCCAAAAAACCAGCCAATGCGTTTGCCTCCGGGCTTGAAAACCTGACGCACCGGAACGGGGGTCTTCTGCACGGTTTCGGTCTCAGTTTCAGCCAAGGCTGATGATCTGATGTAGGGGTTTTTTGAGCTGCTGGCACGGCGTGCTTTGGCTCTTTTGCGCAGCATCCACCACAGTCCGCCGACGCCCACGCCGATGAATGGCAGGGGGAAGAGGGCGAACAGCGCCGCCCAACCTAAATCGCGATCTAACAATGCCTGCCACGGGTTGTCCGGATTGACATAGCAGGTGATCTCTTTGCCCGGTGGATGGGCGTTGACTTTTTCCTGCTTGCTGTCACGTCCGCTTGAACTGCCGGACATGAGACCCAGCGTGTTCGAGTTGTATTCTTTCCCTTCAAACTCGTAGCTGTAGAAAATATCGACGCTATACGTGGTGCCATCGCTATCGGTGTGAGACTGCACCCTGCTCCAGTTGACTTTAGCCGGTGTCTCAACCCAGCGTTTGGCGTCTGAGTATTTGATCCACTGAGGGACGACGACAAAAAAAAGAATTCCAAATCCCGCAAGAGCGAAGATGGAGAAAAAAGGAATGAGAATGGCGGGAGACGTTTTTTCATCTTTTTTCTTCGACGATAGGGCTGCGTTTTCCTTTTTCTTTTGCAGGCGGGAGACATAGACCATGCCGGCGCCGATACTCATGAAGCCTACCCCAAAAAGCGCGAACACGATTCCACCCCAGGCATCATCCGCGGCGGCAATGAGAACCGACTCCGCGGGTGAGTCCGGGTTGACGCGGCAGGTGGTCAGTTCCCCGTTACGATATTGCTCGATTAGGCCTGCGAGATCCTCGTAGTCGTCCTCGCCTTCGCGCTGCGCCCACACGCGGTCGCCTGCGTGGGTAACACCCTCCCACTGATAGGTGTATTTGGCTTTGGGCTGAAAAGGTGGGTCGTTGTTAGGATTGGCAAGAATCTCAAAATGCGTGAGTTCACACGCTGTCTCAGGCCAGCCTGATCGGTTGTAGGCATCGTAGCACATCTTGATACCGATGACGGCAAAGATAGAGCTGAACGCCGTCCAGACGATACCGAAAATGAGAAGACCTCGTGAGGATTTTACTTTCTTACTCACTTTCTCATCGGTTTAGAAAATTACCTAAGCCCAACTGCTTTCCGGACGCGGTCGATGACTTTGGCGGCTTCCTCACGGGCCTTTTCTGCGCCATTTGCGATGACGCCGTTGACGTAGTCGAGATTGTTTTCCAGCTCCTCGCGCTTCTCACGTACCGGAGTGAAGAAGTCCCAGTAGGTGTCAAAGACACGCTGCTTGAAGTCGCCATAGCCAAATCCACCCGCCTCGTGGTCGGTGATCATCTGGCTCACTGCGGCCTCATCCGCGAAGAGTTTATAAAGCGCGATCACGTTTGAGCCATCGGTTGGCTTCGGGTCTTCGACAGGTGTGGAATCCGTCACGATTTTCATAATCGACTTGCGGATCGCCTTCTTGCCACCTGTTAGGGGGATGGTGTTGTTGTAGCTCTTGGACATTTTCTGACCATCGATTCCGGGCACGACGGCTGTGTTCTCCTTGATCTGAGCCTCGGGAATGACCAGTGTGTTTTCGCCAAACCGATCATTGATCTTGCCTGCGAGGTCACGCGTCATTTCCAGATGCTGCTTTTGATCCTTACCAACCGGAACGAGCTCAGAGTCGTAGAGTAAAATATCGGCCGCCATCAGTGTGGGGTAGGCGAATAGGGCGTGGTTTGCATCCAGACCCTTGGCGATCTTGTCTTTATAAGAATGCGCGCGTTCGAGCAAGCCCATGGGGCAGACCGTCGAAAGAATCCACGCGAGTTCGTTCACCTCGGGGATGTCCGACTGCCGGAAAATGGTCGCCTTTTCCGGATCAAGGCCACATGCGAGGAAATCGATCGCAAGGTCTTGAATATTGGCGCGCAGGGTGTCGGCATCAGACATGCTGGTCATTGCATGGTAGTCAGCGATGAAATAGAATGCCTCACCCTGATCCTGAAGTTGGACGGCAGGCTGCATGGCACCAAAGTAGTTGCCGATGTGAAGTTTGCCGCTTGGCTGGAGGCCGGTGAGAATGCGCATGGATGTTTTTTTAAGAGGAAAGAGCCAAGAAGCAAGATTCAAGAGAGTTTGCATGACAAAAAGCCTTGCAAGTTTGTGGTGCGGATAAGCGTAGTTTAAGGTTAATGAACCCCTCCCGATCTTCTGTGTGGAAACGCGCATTCTTTTGGCTCTCCGGAGCAGGCACCGAGACTCTCGAGCAGTGCCCGACCTGGGAGCAGCGCAAATACGTTGCTTTTGGTGCCACGGTGCTTGTGCCCTGCGCCTTTGCTTTTATTGCCTGCGCTTATGCGCTCTCGACCCTTACGGAGAATAACTGGGTGATCTACCCGGTTGCCGCCATCTGGTCATTTATCATCCTGACCATTGACCGCGCCCTGCTCGCGAGCTACCGACCATTTCTCTCGCCGATGAAAAAATTTGGCCAGTTCTCACTTCGTTTCGTCGTTGCTGGGCTGATGGGACTGACTATTGCCCACCCGCTGGTGCTGCTGCTCTTCAATGACACGGTGAGTGGCGTGATTGAGGAGGGTCGTGCCGCGCAGATCGAACGGACTAAGGAGTCGTTTAAAAAGGAAAAGGACGAGCAACTCGCGGGAATCCGCACTCAGGAGGCGGCGATTGCTAAGCAGAGGGAAAAATGGAACGACAGCTTTAGCGCGAAATTCCTTGTTGCCGCAGACACAAAAGCTGATGAGGAATTTGCTGGTCTAACACCTGAGCAACAAACCAAGCTTAAAGCATCCATTGGCGAGGCAACGCAGACATTCACCACCCGTGTCACGGCGATTGATGCTGAGCAGGCTAAGCTCACGCCAGCGTATGAAAAAATTCAGCAAGAGCAGGCGCATTGGCAGGAACAGTTTGAAAAAGAAGTCAACGGCCAGCGCAGTGGCATCCGGGGTCTGGGGCCCAGGGCACGCAGCATTCGTGACGACCAGCTTGCCTGGAGGCGCACCGAGGCGGCTCGTCTAGGCGCTCAGCTTAAGTCTCTATCCGAGGAGAAAAGTGCCCTGCTCGCCAGCATTGCCGAGTCCAAGGCAACGGCTATTTCTACATTCGAGAAAAAACTCGAGTCCGAGCGCGCCGTCGCGGCTGTTGAGGAGGCAAGGGTCGCCGCCCTGCGCCGCAAGGTGCAGGCGGATCAGGCGGATCAGTTTGTCACCCAGCAGAATCAGATCCGTGCCACCATCAAGGAGCAGATTGATTCCATGCTCATCGAGCTCAAGCGTATGCAGGGTGAGCTTGCCGGAACCGCCGCTGATGAGCGCGCCAGCATCATTGCCATTGCGAATGATGACCGCCGCGATATCCTCACCCAGACGCTCGCGCTTCATCAGCTATTCCAGCAGGGTGAACGTGGAGGTAAGTTTGCCTTCACCACCTACTGGATTCTAACATCCCTGTTCATGCTCGTGGACACTATCCCGCTGATGGTGAAATTTTTCTGCAAAGCGGGGCCGTATGATAAATTGTTAGACCGCGATGAGATTCAGTATGATTCCGAGCACAAGGCATTCATCAATAGCCATGAGCGCTACATGGAGCAGCTTGGTCAGGGTGACCTGATCGCCGTTACCCGGAACAAAACCTTGGAAAACGCCCTCGTCGATGGCGTAGAGCACTCAAGGGCTGCTCGTGCTTTTCTGGATTCAATGATTGATCTAGAGCGTGCTTTTCATGAGAAAATGCTCGCCGAGCAGGAGGCGATGGCGAATGCTGGGCCAGAGAAAACGGCCATCCTCGAAGCTATGAAAAAGGGCTTCTACGATGACATGCACAAACGCATGGAGCAGTTTTTCTCCCAATCTCACAGCGTCGCCCACTAGACATCCCGATTATCTATCATGAAAAAAATCTTAATCCTCACTCTCGCCACAGCCGCTACCTGTCTGCCGCTGATGGCTGAAAAACAGCCAATGAACATCGTGCTGCTCTATGCTGACGACTGGCGACATGACACGCTTGGTGTGGCAGGTAATCCAATCGTCAAGACCCCGCACATTGATAAGCTTGCGAGTCAGGGGATGCGCTTTACGCAGAACTGCGTCACCACTTCCATCTGCGGAGTCAGCCGCGCCTCGCTCTACACCGGACAGTGGATGGCACGCCACGGAAACCGTGGTTTTAGGCGCTGGAAGACTCCGTTTTCTGAAACTTTCCCCGGTATCCTTCGTGCCAACGGATACTATGTCGGCCAAGTTGGAAAATGGCACAATGGCAAGATTCCTTCCAAGGAGTTCGACTTCAGCACTTCCTACTCGGGTCGCCATTGGTATAAGCTTAAGGACGGTCGCAAGATCCACGTGACCAAGCGCAACGAAGAGGACGCGATGAAGTTTCTCACCGAGCGCCCCAAGGATAAGCCGTTTTGTCTAACAGTTTCTTTTTTTGCCACCCATGCAGAAGACCCTCACCCTGAGCAGTTCCTGCCGCAGCCTGAGAGCATGGAGCTTTATAAGGATGTCACCATTCCCGTGCCCCCGAATGCCACGCAGAAGTCCTGGGAAAACCTGCCAGATTTCTTCACCGATAAAAACGAAGGGCGCGTGCGTTACAACTGGCGCTTCGATACGCCGGAGAAATACCAGCGCATGATGAAAAACTACTACCGCTTAGCCACCGAGGTGGATGCCGTGTGTGGTAATGTTGTTGCCGAACTTAAGAAGCAGGGAGTGCTCGAAAATACTCTTGTCATTTTCACCACAGATAATGGTTACTATCACGC
>JBGCEU010000011.1:0-20400 GCA_045106535.1 Akkermansiaceae bacterium
ATATTCCTTGGCATCGACAACGGGACTAACTGCCATTGCATCGGGAGCGGCCTCTAAAACAATGGAGGCAACCTTCTGCGCCTTACCCAAATCGAGCCTAAAGCTGCGCTCTTGGGGAGCGCGCGTGCGCTTGCGTGTGAAATCGTAAACGGTCGGTTTACCATCGAAGAGATATTCCTGAAGGATGCCGCGCTCTGCGATGATCGGCTGATTGAGGAAAATATCGCGGGTTTTCTGAACCTGCGGAATCTTCGTAGGACCGGAACGCCTCAGGGAGCGCACTTCAAGGGGATCGTTGTCCGCCGTGAAGCATGCGGTTTCGAAGATCGTTTCAGCATCCGCCGGCACAGCAGTCACCTTGGGCGCACCAAGTCTCTTGTGCCATGACTGACGGTTTTTTTGTCCAGGGAAAGTCATCTCGGCAGACCCACCGGATATCAGGGCACTCGCAGGTTTGCCATCGAGGGTGGCCATTGAAAATTTCTGACCACCGGGAACTAGTGAGATTTTTGCCGTCTCCCCTGCTCCACCGAGCACGTTAATGATGACTTCTTTGCCGGGCACGTCACGGACCACCTCGTAATCGCTGCCGATGATGCCAACGCCACCTGAGCCCTTGGTATCAACAAGTAACAGGCAGCTACGGAAGGGCTGCACGGTTACCTCCACCTCGTCACCTTTTTTAAAGGTGCCTAGGATACGCTCCGTTGGGTGAAATTGGCGGACTTCCACGGCACCGTCGGCTTTAAATCCGATTGAATCGTCGAGCTTTACTTTGTGAGTGACTGGCTCCCAAGTGAGGTTACGCATTGTGATGAGACGTGTTGAGTCGTCGCCGCGAGCCACCGAGAGAGGTCCGTAGCGCTCCTCATCAAGCACGATTCCATTGACCATGATGTCACGCCAGCGGCGGTGCAGGTTGTAAATGCGGGCAAGCTTCGGGAACTCATCGTCACGCAGGAACCATGGGTTTGCGTAGATTTCAGGAGCTAGGATCAAGTTGCGGTTGAATGCCTGAAGAATCAGGTCGTCGTCCCAGAAATCGATACATGAGGAAATGCAGACACCGTGATCCTCGGTGAGTCGTTTCAGATCTGGAACGAGTCCACGCGAGATGGCTTTCACACGATTATGCGTGCCAGTCATTTCCCGATTTGCCATGTGGACATCGATGTATGTCTCAGCACCGCCCCAGAGAAATGTGGTCGCGTGTTTTTTAGCATCACCGAGCTTGAGCCGATGATTGAGTAGGATGAGATCCGGGCTGTGCTTGCGCACTTCAGTCATAAGCCGATCAAATGCCTTCTGCTTTTCAGGACGCAGCTGCGTGCAGACGGCATCCATCTTAAAGAGAGCAAATTCGTAATCGCGGCAAAAACCAACTAGCATATCGATACGCTCCTGCTCTTCCTCAGGTGTATCACCAAAGCCGTCCGGTCCGAGCCAGACACCTAACCTACAGTCAAAGCTCTTCGCATACTCGTAGATCGGCTGGAACCCCCGTGGATATTGTTTTTTAAACTTATCTGTCTTAGTGCTGCCGTAGTATCTAGGGCCATCAATCGTTCCTGCATCGAACGCATAAATATCCAGCTTCATGCCATAGTCATCGTGCAGCCATTTGAAGAACGCCAGATTTGCCATGGTGTTCTCTTCCGTCGATCCCTCGTTTGTATTGTTAATCCATGAGAAATACTGTGAGTATGAAGGCGTGGCTTCAGTAGCGCCCGGAATCACCTTGGGTTCGGCGTTAAGCGTTGTTGTCATTGTCGCGGTGCCGACCAAGGCGGCGAGTGAGATATATTTTCTCAAAATGGCTATTTTCATAATGATTCTATTGATTAGGGATTTTGTGCAGCGTGTAATACGCCTTGGCAAAGAATGCTCCGTGTTTCTTACCGAAGTCCGTATTTGCCAGATTAATTCGGTAGACACGAGAGCTATCAGAGCTTTTTTCTTTCTCCACTTTAAAATTATCGAGGGTGATGTGGCAAATAGTTTTGTCAGCATTCCAGGTGGTTTTAATAACCTTTTCCTCACGCTCCCCCTGCTTAGGGGATCCGTATTTATCGCTATTTAGGTAATACCAGGATTTGCATTGGACGTTACTCGTCTCATCCTTGCCCGACTGGGATTCGGTGAAATAAACATCAAATCCCTTTGGGGTCACTTTGACCGTCTTGATAGCGTCCACGGTGACTTTCGGATCGTAAACAATCCGCTGCAGGGCATAGGTATTACCGCCTCGGGCACGCCAGCCGCGACCTGTCTGCCCGATCCAGAGACTTGAATCAGATGGATCAAACCTCAGCCGCATGGCACCGGATTTCAGCCCTTCCGCAAATGGAATCGTGACCGCTTGCTCCTGACCACCGACGACTTGAGTATCGACGCGGTAAATATTCGACTGCAGCTGATCACCGAGGAACATCTGTCCCTGAAACGGCCCGAATGTTATTTTGTCGGTTAAAAACTCGGGAGACCCCGGCGCATTCATCACTTCTCCGTGGGGCAGCAGGAGTATGGGTAATTCACGTGTGTCCTTGACGGCATCCCACATCACCTCGGGGCTTGTGGTGTTTTTCCCGGGAATATCAATCAGGCCGTTTGGATTTCCATGAAAGCCTCCCTTCTTCACTTTGAAAACTTTCGAGGTGCCCACGTATTCGCCCTGGTTTTCTGTGTAGATGATTTCGTTTTCAGGTGACAGCGCCAGGCCTGCCGGGCTGCGGAAACCGCTGGCGAATATTTCGGTATTCCCTTTGTCGTCAGAGCTCAGCATCCAGCCGCGCAGTCCACCGACCGTACCCATCCACTTGCCGTTGGCTTTATACATGCCCTTCACTTCATTTCCGAGATTCAGGCTAAAGAGGTAACGACCGTCCAGCTTGATAGGGCCGTGCAGGTATTCGTGGTAATCGCCGTTGAAGCGAAACTTGTCGGTGATGTTTTCGCGCTTCTCAGCCCAGTGGTCGCCGTCACTATCGATCAGACGCGTTAGGCCAGCCTTTTCCCCAATCACAACGTCTTTGGCAGAATTTACGACCAGCCCAATGGACTCGTAGGCTCCCTCCGCGAAGAGATGCCATTTGCCGTCGACAACTTTCCAGATTCCAGCCGTCCGAGTTGACACAAATGCTTCACCCTTGTGAAACTCGATACCAAGTGCCTCAAATACCAGTGGTCGACCGAATGGATCGGTCGGCGCACTGCCATCCTCGATTCGGTAGCCAGGGTGTAGTGTGGCTTTTTTCTCAGAGGCGTTCCAAACAAGATCCTGAGGCGCGTAAGATTCCTCCGCGCTAATATCTGAGGGATAAAGTTCACCTGCCAGTTTTGGCAAAGTCGCGGTGAAGGTCACGGCCTTATGCTTGCCCGCAGGCACAGCCCACTTTCCATCACTTACTTTCCCATGTGAAACCTTGATATCCTTGAGCGCCTGATCGGGAATGGCGAAGTGCTGCTCGGTCTTTAGATCGAAATCAAACTTTGCCTCAATGGCTAAAGAATTGGTTAAATTGACTTCCAGGGAGACTACATTGCCCCCGACTGAATAGCTGAAAGTGGGCACCTTCTGCTTGGGAGTCATCGCTCCCAGAAATGTGGCTGGAAATTTTCCAACCTCAGCCAAGAAATCCGACTTTTCCGAGAGGAACTTGGCTGACTGTTTCTCATCAAACATTCTCGCTGGTGACGCGAATGTTAGATCAACCACTTCGCCGTTCGTATCATATGGCTGGAATAGATTTCCAATGCCATAGTCTCTGCCCTTGTAGCCCTTTTCCGCACCTCCTTTACCTCTGCCTACCTGATCCTTCTTGCGCATGAACGGCCCGTCCCAAATCTGGGCGACCGCCATGTTACGCGGGTCAAAGCTGTAGTTCATATCACCGGGCAGACCAACATGATAAGCGCGCGCAGAAATGTGCTCGCCCATGTCAACGCGTTCAAGCCTTGGGAATCCCTTTACCCATTTCGAGATCGTATCTTTCTCCAGCTCATACTTGGGGTTGGGTTTCTTTTTCCAGAGAACAGAAGCACCAGCATCCTCTGCCTTATTAAGCGTCAAGAGATAGCTGTAGATAGCGCCCACTTCCTCGTCGCTGATCAGCTTGAAATTATAGACCGGCATGATGGGAAGATGCGCCGTTCCGTCAGGCTTCAGTGAGAGAGCCTCGAGTGGCCTACGAAGGGAATACTTGAGATATTCGATATCCGCTGGCAGCATTTTCTTGTGCCCCTCGTCGGCTTCGAGCACCTCCACCTGTCTGACCCTCGGGCTAAAGAGGCCGTAGATAGATGGCCCTGTCTT
The DNA here is from genome assembly GCA_045106535.1 of Akkermansiaceae bacterium. GTDB lineage: Bacteria > Verrucomicrobiota > Verrucomicrobiia > Verrucomicrobiales > Akkermansiaceae > Oceaniferula. The sequence goes on from JBGCEU010000011.1 coordinate 4,313, forward strand.
CACCTCACTCGGAGACGTACTGTGACACTCTACGCAGCCTTTGGCCTTAAAAAGCTGCTCGCCATAAGCTACCGCATTCATCAGGGGGCGGCCTTTGTTATCGAGAGGCGCAGCTTCCGCACCTGACAGCGCTTTTTCGCCATCCGTGCTGAGGTTGAGTTTTTTCAACTCGATCTTACGAATCGCGACAGGCCCGTGATCACCTTGGAAATAAATAGCCGCTGGCTTGGCTGATTCATCGCCAAATTTTGACGAGCGCGTTGGACCTTTGGCAATTTGGTTCTCATGGACTAACTGATCGTTGACGAGCACTTTAATAAACTTTGCGTGATGCGTCTTGCTACCGTCCTTAGCGAAGCGTGGAGCGCGAAAAATGACTTCCATCGTCTGCCACTCGCCAGGAGCTTTCGCGGCGTTGACCTTGGGTTTGACACCTTCAAATCCTTTTGGATTACGATTCTCATCCCATCTTTGATAGAGACCACCGAGGTCGCCGGATCCGAATTTTTTCCTGCCAAAACTATCGAGGATCTGGATTTCGTAGCGACCCATGAAATACGCGCCGGAGTTAGAGCGTTTCGGCACCATGAACTCGAGCTTCATATGCACATCTTGGAATTTTTCCACAGTGCGCAGGAAATCGGCTTTTTCAAGTTTCCCAGCGGGAGATATGTTCGAGACGATATCATCACCTTGGCTCACCACGTTGAGATCACGCCCTGAGTGCTTGACCTCGCCAAAGTAGTTCCACTTTTTCTGGGGCTCGAACTGCTGCTTAAGTTCACTCGCTTTCAGGCTTCCAGCTGGCATGAGCAAAATCATACTCAGCTTGATGGTAAATTGTTTTTTCATAGTCGGCGATCATTTACGGGCTGTAGTCTCCGTATCTTGCCTGTTGTTTACAGGGTTTCAAATTATCCACGCAAGGAGACCCAAGGTGCATCACCCGAGACATCCACGCCTAGGTCGGCGTCCGACGATAAATTTCCAAAAATTGCCAGCAGCTTGGCATCGCCATCACCAGCATTGAACGAGGCATGAACTTGCCCCGGCGGCAAATACACTACATCGCCTGGGCCGATTGTCTTTTTCTCCTCTCCCACCCACTGCTCAATGGTTCCTTCGAGAATGTAGAGAAACTCCTCACGCTCCTCGTGATAGTGAAAACCATGACCCTCGCCGGGTTCAATGGTGGCTCGAATAAGAATCACATCCTTGGCTGGCACCGTGTGAGGCTCAGCATGATGAGAAAAAAACTCGTTAAGCCCCATGTCAACGGGGTCTTCGAGGATATCGTCGTGAGTAATAAACATTCTAATTTGGAAATTGTGAGATCGCTGAAACAGCTGCAAACTATTGTTTCTTTGACACGTAACCAAGTATCAAATCTATGAAACGTATATTCCTGATCGCCGTTCTTTCTTTTTTATCTCTGAACACCACCAGCTTAGCAGAAAAAGAAGCCCGTCGACTTGAGGTAATGTTCCTTGGCAGCCCAAACAGATCACACCAACCGCTGGATCGCTTCATGACGATTCGCCGCGCCCTGGGGCCCAAGGGGATCAATTTCACCTACGCCAACCAGCCTACAGCGCTGACCAAAGATAACCTCGCCAAGTATGATGCTCTGCTCGTTTATGGAAATCATGATGTCCTAGAAAAAGATCAGGAAGCAGCGCTGTTAGAATATTCAAAAAATGGCGGCGCCTGTGTCTTCCTTCACTCAGCATGCGGATGCTTTCGTAATTCCGATGCTTATATCAAGCTGTTAGGCGCACAGTTCAAGTCGCACGGGTCCGGAGTATTCCGCGTCAAAACCATCAAACCGGATCACGAGCTGATGAAGGGCTACAAGGGATTCGAGTGTTGGGATGAAACCTACATTCACCATAAACATAACCCAGATCGTATCGTCTTGCAGAAACGCGAAGAGGAGCCGTGGACATGGGTTCGCACCAACGGCAAAGGCCGGGTATTTTATACCGCCAGCGGTCATGATGATCGCTGCTGGAGCCTCGCGGAATACCAGGATCTGATTTATCGCGGAATCATGTGGACAGCAGGACCTGAGAAAGCGCAACTAGTCAAAAACCTCAACCTCCCCAAGCTGAGCTATTTTAAATCCAACGTCTCGATTATTCATGCCAAAAGCTGGGGAAAGCCTCTCGATCGTAAGGTGCCTCACACGCATTTGCAGAACCCACTGCCAGTTGAGGACTCGATGAAACTAACTCAGGTGCCGCCAGCATTTGAGCTGCAGCTGTTTGCCTCCGAACCCGACATTATCAACCCGATCTCGATTAATTGGGATGACAAAGGACGCATGTGGGCGGTGGAGGCTTATGATTACCCTAACAGTCACGTCATGAACAAACCCGGACTCGACACCATCAAGATACTCGAAGATACGGACAACGATGGCAAAGCCGATAAGGTGACCACTTTCGCCACAGGGCTGACAATTTGCACTTCGGCACTCCCCTACCGTGACGGCTGTATCGCGACCGATGGCGAGGAAATGGTCTACCTCTCTGACACCGATGGCGATGGAAAATCGGATACCCGTAAGGTGCTGTTCAAGGGGCTAAAGATATGGGACACCCACGCCTGCACCTCGAACCTCCGTTACGGATTCGACAACTGGATTTATGCCACGGTGGGATACTCCGGTCTTGATATCAAAATCGGCGAGAAGCAGCACAAGTCTCGCCAAGGTGTTTTTCGCTTTAAGCCAGATGGCTCAGCTCTCGAAATTCTGCAAAACACGACTAACAACACTTGGGGGCTTGGCTTCACCGAGGAGGGACGCGTAATGGGATCGACGGCTAACAACAACCCCTCATGGTGGCTCGATATTCCCCTGGCAGCTTACCAACAATCCGGAGTCAAGGCACAGCGAACCCCGCGATCTGATTCAGGCGATCTCATCTCGCCGATCACGTTTGACACTCTTCAGGTAGATCAGAGACACCGGGTGACTGCAGGTGCAGGTCACGCTATCTATACAGCTCGCCTCTTCCCTGAGGGCTGGCACAATCAGCGCGCTTTGATCTGCGCACCTACATGCAAATTAGTCGCGGCACCTCGTTTAAAAAGAAACGGCGCAGGATTCAAAACGACTAACTATGAGGACAACATCTTTGCCAGTGCGGATTCTTGGTCGGCTCCCGTCGCTGCCGAAGTCGGCCCTGATGGCGCGATTTACATCGCCGACTGGTATAACTCAATCATCCAGCACAACGTCTACGGCCCTAACCAGAAAAAAGGCAAAGGTAACGCCTACTTAACCGAGCATCGCGACCGCAAGCACGGCCGCATCTTCCGCATCGTGCCCAAAAAAGGTAAACCAACAAGCTCACCTGCGCTTGATTCTACCGCCGAACGTATCACAGCACTCTCGCACCCGAACCTATTTTGGCGACTAACAGCTCAGCGGCTCATCATGGAAAAAGACGGCAAGCAAGCCGTAAGCGCACTCACCCAGACTGCCCATGGCGAGACTGTAGCATCCATCCACGCACTTTACCTGCTTGCGAGCATCACCACTGCTGAAGAATTTGCCAAAGTAGCACGCATGCACATTAGAAGTGTGTCGCCCGGCATCCAGCTCGCAGTTATTCGATCTCTGCCACCTACCAAGAGCAACGCTGAAATGTTGCTCAGCGAGATCAGCAAGTTCACTCCTGACGGTCGCCATGCTGCCTTAGTTAAGATCGCCCTGGCACCAAAGTCATCAGAGATTTTCAGTGCCCTGAAGAAAAAAATCAACACGCTACTCAAGGATCAGCAACTGACTCAGACGGTCACTGTTGCTTTGGCAAAACATGATGCCTCATCCGCAACTCAAGAAAAGCCACGCACCCACCCTCTTTCTGCAAGTGCCAAACGCGGTGCCGAAATTTACAAATCCGCATCCTGCATCGCCTGCCACCAATCCGATGGCGAAGGTGTTGATAAGACTTTTCCGCCCTTAAATAAATCCGAGTGGCTTAGCAGGAATCGCACCGACTCGATCAAGGTTGTTCTCAAGGGACTCGTTGGCCCCATCAAGGTGTTAGGCAAAGAATACAATGGCGCTATGCCCGCGCAAGAAAACCTCAAGGATCAGCAGATTGCCGATGTCCTGAACTTCGCGCGCAACAGCTGGGACAATAAGCTTGGTGACATCACTAAAGAAGAAGTCGCCAAAGTCCGCACTGAGATCAAGAACCGTAAAGAGCCGTTCACTGCTGATGATTTTGCAAATCCCTAGCCATTTCCGCTGCGCTCGCCTCAAGCAGTTCCTCACCTCGTCGGATTGTTTCATCAAGCGGCCTGCTTTCGTCGTGCAGTGCATATGTGTGATCAAAAAACGGCTTTGCTGGCTCCTCGATGATGCCAGCTATCGCAGCTATTTTTTTTCCGGCATCACGGGCTAGCAAAGCGACGCCTGCCGGCCCCTTGCCTTGCAGTGTCTGGGAATCAAGCTTCCCCTCTCCCGTAACTACCACATCGGCAGCCGTGATTTTTTCTAACAAATTGATTTCACGCGCTACGAGATCAAAGCCGGACATAAGCTCGGCGTCGCAAAACTTGATCAGTCCAAAGCCAAGCCCGCCAGCGGCACCAGCACCGGGAACCACCGACTCCTCAAGTCCGTTAGTTAGCCTCGCCAAATGCTCGAGCACAGCTTCCAGCTTCTCCATGTCCTCTTCGCGGGCTCCTTTTTGAGGGCCGTAAACTCTTGTCGCACCATCGAGGCCCAGCAGCGGGTTTTCAACATCGCAGGCAACATGTATTTCCGGTAGATCTATGCGGTCAGAAACATCCACCCGTGCGCAGCTCGCTAGTGCTTTCGGCGTTGGTTTAATCTCACCTCCATGAGCGTCAAAGAATCGCACACCCAGTGCCGATGCCATACCGCAGCCCGCGTCATTGGTCACACTGCCTCCGATACCTAGTATGATACGCTTCACTTTGGATTCCTCGACAGCATGTCGCATCATCTCTCCAGTGCCACACGTGTTAGCATTCCAAATATCTTTTAATTCTTCCTCGATTAAACGAATACCAGAAGCTTCCGACATCTCCATGACAGCAGCCTCACCACATAATGCATAACGAGCAGTGATCGGTCTATCCAGAGCATCATGCGCCGGGCACTCGATCCACTCGCCGCCTAACCGATCACAAAGAAGATCCGCAAAACCATCTCCACCATCCGCAATTGGACACGACACAATGTTAGCATCTGGAATCACTGAGCGAATGCCTCGCTCAATGATACTGCACACTTGCTCGGCAGTCAGAGACCCCTTAAATTTATCAGGCGCTAGAAGTATGTTCACGGCTTACCACTTGAGGCGTTCGGGTTTCCACTGATAAGATTTCTCATTGCCGCTGATGACACCCAGACCAGGAAACGGCAGGTGGAATCCATAGCACCTGGTGCGTTTGGCGGCGGCCTGCGCAAAGACACGCTTACGTGTTTTCACTGCTAATTTGGGTATGTTATCCAGCCCAATCGCCCAATTCGGATTCTTAAACATCAGCAAATGATGGTGAGCCAGATCAACAATGTGCAGCAGTTCCTCGTCACCCGACTTGATACGGTAAATAGCATGCCCCGGCGTGTGACCGAATCCATCCTCGACCGTGACCATGCCTCCAAGCAATTCGCTCCCAGCCTTGGTAAGGATTTTTTGCGGAGCTAAGACTTCCAGATTGCGCTTCGCCTGCTTCACCATACCCGGGATACTTTTCGGATTTCTTTTCGTCAGGGAAAAATCAGGCTCCTTAGCGCGCCAGAATGCAAATTCTTCAGGCGTGATGTGCAGTGCAGCATTCGGGAACGCAGGTTTACCATCGGTTACAAATCCAGCGATGTGATCGATATGGCAGTGACTCAAAAATGATGCTGTTACGTCTTCCTTCTTAATTCCAATCTTATCGAGCGCCTCGGCTAGCCAGCCTTTACGCAGATTAGGCGTGCCACCAAAGCCAGCGTCAAAAATCGCTACCTCCTTGTCCTTTTTCACCACTAAAACATTCACATAAAGAGGTATCTTATCCAGCGGCTCACGATGGGCTTTTAGCGTATCGACCATTTTTTCCCGTTCACTAACAGGATACATGAGGTTGATCCCCTGACCAAAATGCATAAAGCCATCGCTGATTGACCAAGCATCAAGCTCCCCGATTTTAAAATGATAGACCCAAGGATTTCGGCTAGAAAGTTGCCGATTGCGATCATCGGCTAGCAACGAGCCTACAGGTGAAAAACTCGCAGCAGCAAGCCCCATTCGGTTTATAAAATGTCTTCGATTGATCATGATTATCCTTTCGTTAGTTCATAGGCTTCAATGGCCTTGATAACATCGTCTACCTCATCAGTGCAGAGCATAAAGTCTCGGTATTTTTTGCCCTCGGCTAACTGGAAAAGACAGTCATAGAGCATGGTCTCTTCCTTGTAGCGCTTCTCGCCGAGGAAAACCATTGGACTCACCCAGTCGAACGTTGCGTAATGGTTCTGGGTCGCATCCATAAAGATTTCCTGGGTTGTGCCTGCACTTCCAGGTGCGTAAATGATACCGTAAGTTGCTATGGCGAGCAGACCATCCTCCCGGATACTGTTAGAAAAATACTTTGCCACATGGCGCGAGAACAAGTTCGTAGGTTCATGGCCATAAAACCACGTAGGCACCGCGAGACTCGATCCCCCGATCGGGTGCAGCTCGATCACTTCCTGCGCCCGCATCATGTAGCCTGGATCGGTGTAAACAGGAGAGCGCCCGAGTATTTCCAGCACTTCCTCAAGCATACCATCCTCAGCATTAGACATCCACGCCCCGAGGTTAGCAGCCTCCATTGTCCCTGGGCCACCACCTGATGCGATGAAATACCCTTTGCGTGTTAGATCACGAGTGATTCGAGCCACTTTAGCGTAATAGGGATCAGTCCGAGGCGTGCCATGTCCGCCCATCACGGCCACGACTTTTTTCTTACCGTCTTTTTCCACCCGACCTTCCAACAGATCACGCAGAGCGTCATCAATCGCGTGATCGTGAATACGCTGGGTCATCGCTTCGAGCACATCCGGCGTATTGCCTCCTTTCCGGTGGAAATGATCATAGATCCCCTTGTCCGCGCTATTATCCGCATTGGGTGTCCAGCCGTTCATCAGCTCTTCCCGAGAATACAGCGAATGCCTGTAAGGATCATAAGGTAGGTTAGACAGGCGAGGAAAAATCATCGCTCCTTTGTCGCGTAGTCCATTGAGATCAATATGCTCTGGAAAGTGACAGCCCAAAAACACAGCGCCACTGCACTGGAGGTTTTCCCAGTCCACTTTTTCGAGGCGAAGATCAAGCCCTTGGATAACAGCGCAGTTAAGCTGCCCCTGCTGACGGCAGAGTGCTGAGAAGCTGTCGATTTCCCGGATGGCAGAACAAGTTGTGGTCATAAATTATTAGAGTTAGATTGAGAAAATTAAATGGCAGACTCTTTGAGAATGCCCACATAAGGTAGGTTGCGATATTTCCCCTGATAGTCCAAGCCATAACCGACCACGAATTCGTCACCAATCGTGAAACCAGAGAAATCGGCTTCCAAGGCAAAGTCGCGCTCAATGTCCTTCGTCAGCAGCACACAGGTTTTCACTTCTGAGGCACCTTGCTCGTCGAGTTTCTTCATCACCGCATCGAGTGTTCTTCCCGTATCCAGAATATCATCTAACAAAAGAATCGATTTACCTGAAACATCCGGCATAGTGCGATCTAAAAATGATACCGCGCCACTGCTTTCCGTCCCACCGTGATAGCTCGCGACATTTAGGCACTCGATTTCCATCGTCAAAGGCACACGCCTCAGTAAATCTGCCATAAATAGAATGGCTCCCTTCAAAAGCGCAACCACCACGATTGTTTTTCCATCGAATTCAGCCGTGACCTTTTCTGCCAGTACATCCAGACGCTTTTGGATCACATCCTCATCGATCAGGATTTTCTCAATATCGTTATGCATGGGGCGAATCTAGTCCGAAATCAAAATATCTAAAACCTAAATTCAAGGCTATCCAGTCATAGCGTATTCGGCTTTCATAGCTTTTAGGAATAAGGTGCCCACGCGGGCGCTCAAACAAGCAAACCATGTCATTCATCAACGAGCAGCTTCAGAGAGTCCTCGACTACATCGCGGGGCTGGATCCTGTGTGGGCACCGGTGGTGTTCGTTGGGCTCTACATTCTTGCCACCGTTCTATTCATCCCGGGGTCGATCATCACCCTAGCAGCCGGGGTGTTATTTGGGGTGGTCTGGGGCTCTGTATACGTCTCTATCGCATCGGTGACTGGCGCATCGCTCGCCTTTCTGATTGGTCGATATTTCGCACGCGACTGGGTGAGGAAAAAAATCGAGTCACGCCCGAAGTTCAAAGCCGTGGACGATGCCATTTCCCGTGAGGGAGCCAAGATCGTGCTGCTGCTGCGCCTCTCGCCACTATTCCCGTTCAACTTCCTTAACTACGGGCTGGGCGTGACCAAAATCCCCTTCTGGAAATACGTCGGTGCATCATGGTTAGGCATGCTTCCCGGGACTATCCTCTATGTTTACGTCGGCTCTCTCTTTAAGAACCTTGCCGAGCTAGCAGGCGGCGAACGCGAAAAGACCACCACCGAGTGGCTGATGTATGGCGTCGGTCTGTTAGCCACTCTCGCGGTCACTATCTACGTTACCAGAGTCGCCAAGAAGGCGATGCACGAAGCCATCTAATCTCATGCTATTTAAACCTAACAACGAGCACAACCAGCTGCTGAAATCCCACGTCGCACCAGACGATTGGAAAAACCCAGAGCCTGCGGAGAAATACAATCTCGTGGTGATTGGTGCGGGTCCCTGCGGACTCATCGCCGCAGCTGGAGCAGCCGGACTGGGAGGTAAAGTCGCCTTGATCGAACGTCATGCGATGGGTGGGGACTGCTTAAACGTCGGCTGTGTGCCGTCGAAAGCTGTCATCCGCGCGGCTCGCGTCGCGGCACAGGTGAAACGCGCTTCGAAATTCGGGGTGAACACGGAGGGAGTCACCATGGATTTTGCCACCGCCATGAACCGTATGCGTGAGCTTCGAGCGGGCATCAGTCACATCGATGGCGTAAAACGCTACCAGAAAGAACTCGGCGTTGATGTTTTCCTAGGCGAAGGAAAATTCCTCTCCGGTGATACTATCGAAGTCGATGGCACACAGCTGAAATTCAAGAAAGCGCTCGTCGCCACAGGAGCACGCGCAGCAAAAATCCCCGTCCCCGGTCTCTGGGAAGCTGGTGCCCATACAAACGAAACCATTTTCTCACTCACCGAATTACCCAAACGGCTCGCTGTGATCGGCGCGGGCCCAATCGGCTGTGAGCTCGCCCAGGCATTTGCACGTTTCGGCTCCGAAGTCTCACTATTCGATAACTCCGACCACATTCTCAGCCGTGAGGACTCAGATGCCGCTGCCGTTGTCGAACAATCACTCCACAACGACGGCGTGAACATCATTTGCAATTCATCCATTGAAAAAGTTTCAACCGATGGAAATATCAAGACCTTACACTACAGGATCGACGGAAAAGATCTAACACTAGAGTCCGACGCCATTCTCGTCGCAGTCGGTCGCGCCCCTAACATCGAAGGCCTCAATCTGGAAAAAGCCAACGTTTCCTACAATAAGCGCGGCATCGAAGTAGACGACCGACTCCGCACCTCGAACAAAAACATCTTCGCCGCCGGTGACGTGGCAATGAAATACCAGTTCACCCACACAGCAGACGCCGCCTCCCGCATTGTGATCCAGAATGCCCTTTTCCATGGCAGGAAAAAACTCAGCGACCTCGTCGTGCCATGGTGCACCTACACGGAGCCTGAAATCGCTCACGTCGGCATGTATGAAAAAGACGCGCAGGATCAGGGCATTGAGACTGACACCTATGTCCAGCATTTCAACGATGTAGACCGCGCCATACTCGACGGCCAGACCGAGGGTTTTGTGAAAATCCATACCCGCAAAGGCTCACCCGAGATCCTAGGTGCCACCATCGTCGCCGATCACGCAGGTGATCTGATCTCCGAACTCACTCTCGCGATCACCCACGGAGTTGGACTCGATAAAATCGCCTCCACCATCCACCCCTACCCGACCCAGGCGGAAGCGATCAAAAAGCTCGGAGACGCCTACTCGCGCACCAAGCTCACCCCGTTTGTCAGCAAGCTTTTCGGCAAGTGGCTGGCCTGGTCGAGACGCTAAAACGCAACTTTAGCCGCATTATCGAGCGATTCTTTCCAATTTGCCTCAAAATCATGCTCATTTCCCATTTTTAAGATGGAATTACGCACAATTCTCTCCTACATCCGCGCCCACCACCTGACTCACAACCATGGGAAAAACATTATTCGATAAAATTTGGGACGCTCACGCTGTCACCGAGGTCGCCGACGGACCGACTCAGCTGTACATTGATCGTCAGTTCGCTCACGAAGTCACTTCACCGCAAGCATTCAATGGCCTGCGCGAACGCGAACTCACGGTATTTCGTCCGGAAAAAACCATCGCCACACCGGATCACAACGTCCCTACTTGGGGGCAGGAAAAGCCGATCACCGATCCTATTTCCAAGTTCCAGGTCGAGACACTCACTAAGAACTGCGATGAGTTCGGCATCACGCTTTACGGACTCGGCAACAAGAGAAACGGCATCGTTCACGTCGTAGGACCGGAAAACGGCTACACGCTCCCCGGAATGACCATCGTCTGTGGTGACAGCCACACGTCCACCCACGGAGCCTTCGGCACGATCGCTTTTGGCATCGGCACCTCGGAAGTTGAGATGGTTCTCGCTTCGCAGTGTATTCTCCAGCCAAAACCAAAAACCATGCTCATCAACATTGACGGTGAACTTGGCAAGGCAGTGGCATCGAAAGACGTCATCCTCTACGTCATTTCCAAACTAACAACAGGTGGTGGAACAGGTCACTTTGTCGAGTTTGCAGGATCCGCCATCACATCCCTCTCCATGGAGGCACGCATGACGCTCTGCAACATGAGCATCGAAATGGGCGCACGCGGCGGACTGATCGCTCCCGACCAAACCACCTTCGACTACATTGAGGGCCGCAAATTCGCACCCAAGGGCGACGACTGGGACAAGGCACTCGCCTATTGGAAAACTCTCAAGACCGACGACGATGCGACCTTCGACAAAGAGTTCCATTTCTCAGCCGCCGACATCGAGCCGATGATCACCTTCGGCACCAACCCCGGCATGGGCGTTGGTATCACCGGATCCATCCCTACGCTCGACGACATCGACGAGGCTGGCCAGGCAACATTCAAGCAGTCCATGGACTACATGGGATTCCAGCCCGGCGACCAGATGATCGGCAAGAAGATCGACTACGTATTCGTCGGCTCCTGCACCAATGGTCGTATCGAAGACCTCAGAACGTTCTGCAAATTCATCGAGGGCAAAAAGAAAGCCGATCACGTCACCGCTTGGATCGTCCCCGGCAGCCGTCAGGTTGAAAAACAAGCCATCGAAGAAGGTCTCGTAAAGATCATGACCGACGCCGGATTCATCATGCGCCAGCCAGGCTGCTCAGCTTGCCTTGCCATGAACGACGACAAAATCCCCGCTGGAAAATACAGCGTGTCCACCTCGAACCGTAACTTTGAAGGCAGACAAGGCCCCGGCTCACGCACCCTGCTCGCCAGTGTGCTCACCGCCGCAGCAGCAGCCATCACCGGCGAAGTCACCGACCCCCGCACCATGTTAGAAGAGCCAGCACTCGTCTAGTCATTCTCAATCATCCACTATCCACTATCCATTTAAATTATGGCCATTGAAAAATTTTCCGTCCTCACTTCTACCTGCATTCCCCTGCCGATAGAAAACGTCGATACCGACCAGATCATTCCCGCGCGTTTCCTCAAAGCTACGACCAAGGAAGGCTTCGGCGACAATCTATTCCGCGACTGGCGCTACGATAAGCAAGACCAGCCGAAGCCGGACTTCGTGCTCAACGACCCCACCTACAGCGGTCAGATCCTCGTTGGCGGCAAGAACTTCGGCAGCGGCTCCAGCCGCGAACACGCCGCCTGGGCAATCGCCGGCTACGGAGTCCGTGTCGTTGTTTCCAGCTTCTTCGCCGACATCTTCAAAGGCAACGCGCTGAACAACGGCGTGCTCCCCGTGCAGGTTTCCGAGGAATTCCTCGCCAAGCTGTTCGCTGCTATCGAAGCGGATCCCAAAACCACCCTCACCGTCAGCCTGCCCGACCAAACCATCACACTCGATGCCACCGGCGACTCCGAGAGCTTCGAGATCAACGGCTACAAGAAAAACTGCCTCGCAAACGGCTACGACGACATCGATTACCTGCTCAGCAATAAGGACAAGATCGAGCAGTGGGAAAAGACCAGCTTCTACTAAGGAGAGTGGACGCCCCCGTCCACCACCCAGGCATAATTCTGAAAAATCCTGTTAATTCTGTCTAAAAAAACATCATGCACATCGAAATCATGGACACCACCCTCAGGGATGGTGAGCAGACTTCCGGAGTATCATTCTCCGCTCATGAGAAGCTGAGTATGGCAAAAATTCTGCTGGAAAACGTCAAGGTTGATCGACTTGAGGTGGCGTCCGCTCGTGTGTCCGATGGCGAATTCGAATCCGTCAAAGCTATCACCGCATGGGCTGCAAAAAATGATCTGCTAGATCGCATTGAAGTCCTTGGATTTGTAGACGGCAAGGTATCTGTCGATTGGATCACGCAAGCGGGTGGCCGTGTCATCAACCTGCTTGCCAAGGGTTCACAAAAGCACGTTGAACTCCAGCTGCGTAAAACGCCCGAGGAACACCTCGCAGATATCAAGGAGCTGATCGCCTACGCCGATTCTCAAAACGTCGACGTCAACATTTACTTAGAAGACTGGTCAAACGGCATGACGAACTCGCCGGACTACGTGTTTTTCATGGTCGATGGCCTGAAGGACACATCCATCAAGCGCTTCATGCTGCCTGACACCCTGGGCATCCTGAACCCAGACAAGGCATACGAATTCTGCCACGCCATGGTCGAGCGCTACCCAGATCTACAATTTGATTTTCACGCGCACAACGATTACGACCTCGCAGCCGCAAACGTATTCAGCGCCGTCAAAGCCAAAGTCCACGGCATCCACGCCACCGTCAACGGCATGGGCGAACGCGCAGGCAATGTTCCCCTATCCAGTGTCATTGGTGTCGTTCACGACCAACTCAACCTGACTACCCACATCGATGAGTCATCCATTAACAAGGTGAGCCGAATCGTGGAAACCTACTCCGGTGTTAGAATCCCGGCGAACAAACCTGTCATCGGTGATTTTGTCTTCACCCAGACTGCTGGTATCCACGCCGACGGCGACTCCAAGAGCAACCTCTACTACAACGAGCTTCTCCCAGAACGCTTTGGTCGCACCCGTGAATACGCTCTCGGTAAGACCTCCGGAAAAGCCAATATCCAGAAGAACCTCGAGGAACTCGGCATCAGCCTAGACAACGACGACATGAAGCGCGTCACTAACCGGATCATTGAGCTGGGCGATAAAAAAGAACGCGTCACCAAGGAAGACCTCCCTTTCATCATTGCCGATGTGTTAGGCAACGATACCGAAACCAACGACATCGAGATCGTTAATTACTCACTCTCGCTCACTCAAGGGCTCAGACCCGTCGCGACGGTTCGCCTCAGAATCAAAGGCGAGTATTTCCAGGAAACTAGCGTCGGCGATGGCCAATACAACGCCTTCGTGCAGGCTCTCTGGAAAATTTACACCCGCCTCGATAAGCAGCACCCTGTGCTTGAGGACTACTCGGTCACCATTCCCCCCGGCGGTCACACCGACGCACTTGTGGAAACCACCATTCTCTGGGACTTCAACGGCAAACGCTTTAAGACCCGCGGCCTTGATGCCGACCAGACTGAAGCCGCCATCAAGGCGACCATCAAAATGCTCAACATTATCGAGGAATCATAATCCCGTAGAAGAGCTTTCCAAGCTCTTCACTCCAAAAAAAGAGGTTCAAAACCTCTTCTACGCACCAAAATCATGAACCTAAACATCGCAGTATTAGCCGGAGACGGCATCGGCCCTGAAATCATCGAGCAAGGCCTTAAGGTCACCAAAGCCATCTCTGAAAAATTCGGTCACGAGCTTAACTATGAGCACGGTATCACTGGCGCTTGCGCTATTGATGAGGTAGGCGAGCCCTACCCCGACGCCACCCACGAACTATGCATGAAGTCAGACGCTGTTCTGTTTGGCGCTATTGGCGACCCAAAATATGACAACAACCCCAAGGCAAAGGTGCGCCCTGAGCAAGGGTTGTTAGGAATGCGCCAGAAGCTCGGCCTCTACGCGAATCTACGCCCGGTTGTTACTTTTCCCTCTCTTATCCACAAGTCCCCTCTCCGCACTGATCTCGTCGATGGCGCCGACTTCATGTGCATCCGCGAACTCACTGGAGGAATTTACTTCGGTGAGCGCGGCCGTAAGGACGATGGCAACACCGCTTACGACACCTGCATTTACACAAGGGAGGAAATCGAACGCATCCTCAAGCTCGGCTACGAATACGCGATGAAGCGCAACAAGCGCCTCACCATCGTGGACAAGGCAAACGTTCTGGAAAGCTCACGTCTTTGGCGTGAAATCGGCCAGGAAATGGCACCGAGCTACCCCGAGGTGGAGACCGAATTCCTGCTCGTGGACAACGCCGCGATGCGCTTAATCCAGTGGCCGAAAAACTTCGATGTTATGGTCACCGAAAACATGTTTGGTGACATCCTCACCGATGAGGCATCCGTCATCACCGGCTCCATGGGCATGCTCCCTTCTGCCTCTATCGGTGTTCACACCAGCGTCTTTGAGCCCATCCACGGCTCTTACCCACAAGCTGCAGGAAAAGACATCGCCAACCCGCTGGCTACCGTTCTTTCCGTCGCCATGATGTTTGAATACGCATTCAACCTCATGGACGAAGGCAAGCTCATCCGTGAAGCCGTCGACGCCTCACTGGAAGCCGAATACGTCACTGAGGACATCACCGAAGGCACCGCCTACAAGACCTCCGAGGTAGGCGACTGGCTTGCGAGCTATATTGAAAAAAAGTAGGACAGCTTTGCAAGCTATCGGCAACCCAAGCACACATATCCTGCCGCGGGTTACAAACCCGCACTCCATACATGCCCAGCGACGTCACCATCCTGCTTCAAAAGCTGATCCGCATCCCAAGTGTCAACCCGGACTGCTCACCCGATGGTGATGGCGAGGCCGCGATGGCGGACTTTGTCCAAAATTACCTGGAAAACATCGGCTACTCCGTCACACAGGAAGAAGTCTTACCGGGAAGACCAAACGTCATCGCACGCGCACCTGGATCGGATGACCGACCACGTATTCTACTTGGTCCACACCTTGATACCGTAAGCATCGCGGGAATGGATCTGGATAGCTTCGGTGTGATCACAGCCGACGGCAGAATCCTCGGTCGCGGCGCCTCAGACACCAAGGGCCCCATGGCATCCATGCTTCAGGCACTCAGCAACTGCCGTGATTTGTTAGAAAACCTCCCCGTCGCAGTCGATTTCATCGGCTTCATGGGCGAGGAGGCATCACAACACGGCTCCAAGCACTTTGCCAAGCACCAAGCCACAGATTACACCTTCGCCATCGCTGGCGAACCAACCTCCCTTGACATCGTCAATGTGACCAAAGGCTCACTCTGGGCAACACTAACAACGACGGGAAAGGCTGCCCACGCATCCCAGCCAGAGCTAGGTGAGAACGCTATCCTCAAGCTTGCCCGCGCACTCGACCGACTCGACAAAAAACTCACGCCTGCGCTCAAAGGATACACTCACCCGATTTTAGGTCACTCGACTCTTAACGTCGGCACCATCAGAGGCGGCAAACAGCCTAACATCGTGCCCGATTTTGCCTCCGCCCAAATTGACATCCGCACCACACCATCGCTGCACAATGATGGCGGCGCGCTTGCGGTGGTTGAAAATGTCATCAGCAAGCAGAAGCTA
>JBGCEU010000110.1:0-3708 GCA_045106535.1 Akkermansiaceae bacterium
CGATCTCCCAACGCTCGGCTCCGGCCAACGGCCTACGCCGAGCGTTGGGAGAGGAAAACTTGCAAAGATGAAGAAAGCAGCTAAACAGAAAGTGTAACCTATGTGGTCGGTTTGTTAGTAACCCATGTGCCAGTTCATACCCCAGTAAACAGGAATGGGGTCAGAATGGGGTCAGTCAAAGAAATGACGCATCGCAGAGAATCCACTACTCCCCATCTTCAAGATCAATGCAATTCCACCCAAGTCTCTGTCAGCTCGTAGCGGCGGTTTTTTCTCTCCGTGGGAGAGGATAAAGCCGTTCTCGAGCCAAGTATGACATACGTAGAGAGCAGTTCTTGGGGTGACTCCGAGGTGTTTTATTATCTCGAGGTTTGTTAGGAAACGACTTTCACGTTATACCACTCCGCAAAACAGACGGAACGATTGTGTGTTATTGAGGTGTGAGAAATGCACTTCGTGGTCAATGGGATGTTCCGGATGAATTTTTATTCTGGCTGTGTTTCTCCTCAGTCATGGTGCCCGCACCATTCCTTCGTCGTGCCTTGCCAGAACAAAAATTCATCTCGGCAATCATCCCGTCTGTTTTACTACTTGGTATTAGAAGTCGAGGATGCGTTTTTGTTTTACGTCGAGTTCGCGCAGGAGCATTGTCTGATCAGGTCGGACTTTGCATTTTCCTGCCTGCACTCGAACGCTGACAAAGGAATCCGCCATACCTTGCAGAAGTATTTGATCTATTGGCTAACATCGGATTCCGCTCTGCCCCCATAGTCGAATAAATCCCCGACTAACTTCGGATAAAGGGAGCCAAAGTGATATCTTATTCGCACCAAAACAGCAACAACTCCACCGTTTGTTCTTTCAGTGCTCGGCAATGCACAATCCTAGATTCAACACCGCCTGCCACACGATGACCTCAATCACCTCAACCAAAAAGCAAATGCCTAATAGCTCAGAGGATCATGGGGATCTATCTGCCTGATCAGTAAGACTAGGCAAGATGAGAAGGGAAATTATCCCTGATGTGCTGCACTTACCTTTTTAGGGTGCTTAAGTAGTGTGCGAATTTCAGTTGAGTTCATTGCTGCAACAGTAGCTTCGTCCATGCCCAGAGCGACAAGGCGGCGGCTTTGCACTTTTTTGCGCCGATTTCTTGCGTGAGCTGATTTTGTAGGACGACTTCTGTTGGTGTTACGCTGTAATGAGGTAGCCATAATAGTAGTTTAGATGTATAAAGATGATTAGAACCGCCTGATCGACAAACTTGAACCAGCTCGGTCTGCAGACTACTAGACGCCCTACTGAGTTCAGTCAACTGGAAACCAGCCCACACTACGGAGCGCGCGGGGGGGGCTCAGGCATAGAAACGGTGCATCGTCCGGCAGTTAGGTGGTTGTTGATCTGGCAAAAGTCTTCCGCTTTACTCAAAGGTCTTAGGGTTCTCCTCCAGCTGTTTGAGAGCCATGACGTCTAACTGGTCTTTTTCGCGTAAGGACGAACTCTTCAGGCGAATGAGATCCTGCTTGGATGCGTAGAGGATTGGGTGTGTTCCCAACTCGAAGGTTTCGGCATTTTTCGCCAAATCGGGATAGTAGTTGCCGGAGAGAACGGTGAAGACATCGATCTGGGAATTTTCGGCGACCTCTACGATGCGTATGGCACCTTCCTCATCGGTGAAATCCTCGACGGACAATTTATTGGCGTAGCCTTCGCCATAGCCAGCCATGGTATCAAGAAACGCGCGGATGTTGTCGCTGGAATTTCCTAACAAAATATCGACATCCTCGGTCAGGCGCACGTATCCGTGCAGAGTCACGGCGATACCACCGACGAGCACAAACTTGATCTTAGCCTTAGCTAGGCGCGCCAACAGTTTTTCGAACGTGGGTTCCATCATCGATAGGGAGTTTGGCTGGACCTCCACGTAGGAAGGCGGCGTTTTGACGCAATGTTTCCAGGCGCTGTAGGGGCGGAAGCTCCGAGAGTGAGCCACCTACCGCTTTTTTTGTGCGTTCCCGGAGGTCTGATTTCATAGCAGTATGATTACGCTGCATTGCTTTGATTTTCAAGGCATAAACACATCCTTCACCGCCAGCTCCTTCACCGGGCCGATTTTTTTCCAGGGCGTCCATGTTGATGCGTGCGCGGTCGCCGACGATGGAGATGCGTTTGGGTTTTTTGCCGATGTGTTGGGTATGGAAGGTCGGGTAGGAATTCTTCAGCGTCTGGCCGAAAGGTCACGATGCACGCCCCAAAGACAAACCCGGCTTTAGGATGACACTAGGAGCCTCCACCATGCAATCCCCAGACTACTGGAAAAAAACCTCTGTTCGAAGGCATGCTCAAACAAGAACTCAAAGGCGGAGAGGTCGAATACGATTCCGAAAGCCTGCAAGCGATTCGTGTTTTTGAGGAGTGAGGGAGTTTAGCTCGATGCGTCATTTCTATGCCTTGCCCCCTTATGGATGACCCCTTATGAACCCATTCAACGGGTCAATGGTTGAATTGTTAGCTTCTAGAAACGACGTGGCAGCGGTTAGCTACTGCGCCTTGCGATGCCTCTTGTAACTGACGATATCATAATATTTTCGGAAGGTTACATATTCATTTGGTTCTAGAAGAAAAGTCATCTTTCCCTCGTCGAAAGGCCAAGCAAGCTTACCAAGTTTAATGCCACTGCCCTCAGCAGGCACTCCATCTCTGGCGAGAAAGGTAATCGTTCCCTTCGGAAATCTCTTGTCCTTATTTTCAAGTATTTAGGTTACTAGATATATGATCTTACAGAAGTTACCTTGATTATATGAGAGCACTTTCTTCTGGTTAAAAAACGTGGCTTCTACTCGCACCGTTTTTATCCCCATCTTCACCTCAGAAAAAGGTGTTATCTGACTGTTATCAGGCAACTTGGCATTTGTATCGTGAATCTCGGCTGTTGCATTAGAGACGAGAACGAAAATGAGAGCAGTTATGCTCATTATTGTTTTCATTAATGATGCGTTTATGTGGGAGAATGATTCTGGGATTTATTTTGGGTGAACGTCAAAAGCGCTGCCGCCCGCTACTGAGCGGCGTATTTTAGATTCTGATTTCAGTTTCTGAATATCCTCCGGCTTCGACTCCAGAGTGGTAGCAGGTTGGTCAGCACCGTTTGATTCTGCAGCTCGTAATTTAAGGAATTTTTTAATATCTGTTAAGGCTTTTGCACTAGCCTCATCGAGCTTTAGTTCGAGCGCCTTCCTCTGTTCCTCAGCATTCCGCTTGTTATCCTTTTTAAGGTTTTTATCGAATGCTTGTAAAGCGGTTGGGACGTCCACAATCGACACCTCAACACCTTTAGGTATCCTAAGTTCGTCAAGTTTGACAGCTTCATTCTGGACGAAGATGGTAAGAATTGGTGGCGTTGCCACTGGTGCCTCTTTGAGTTTCATCACACCAAATGATTTTTCACCGGGCTTTTCAAAGGGACTTTCAAAGGGCGCTTTTACACTAAGATTCTTATACCATTGATCTAGCGTGGCCTGATCACCAATCGTAAATAAGGCTGGAATAGCGTTTCCTTTAGGAACTCGAGTCGTGAAACCCAGCCCGTCAGGCTCCTTATTAATCGACAAGTGAACGCACTTACGGTCGGCCTTGATTGCAGCAAATTTAGCGATCAGGCGGTTCATCTCGTCGGTCGACTTGATTTGAAATCCGTAGTGATTCACG
>JBGCEU010000111.1:0-25923 GCA_045106535.1 Akkermansiaceae bacterium
GCACCAATTAGACAAACCGCCACCGTAACGATAACCAACGGGATGAGAAATGTTAGGCAAGCGAGCCAAATTTGCATCATTTGATTCAGCCGAGAAACTCCTGCACTGAGAAAATAAGCACCGAGTCCCGAGCGTGCGGAATCATCACCGAAGCGCGCTGCTTGGAACAGAACCCAGGCCAGAGCGACTACCCATAGGCAAATCCATGCAGCCTGCGCACGCGCGGGCTCAATCAAAGATGGATTACGCTCGTAGGAAGTCAGATAAGGAAGGATCAGAGGCAGCGCCAGAACGCAAAGGATCGCAATTATCCAGACCTTGCGCTGAAGAATTGTGGCTAGTGTTAGACGGTAAAGTTGCATCGTTTCTAAAGTTAGTTCAGTTGTGTTTTCAGATCACCCCACTGCTTGGGTGCGTTTTCACCAGCGAGGTGAACTATTTTCCCTTCGCTGATCAGAACCGAGCTCTCCATTTCCATGGAATCAAAATCGGGGTGGCAACTCACGAGGCGAAGCACACCATCACTACGCTTCTCCCAGAGTTCTTGGAAAATTTCACGAGCAAAAGCATCCAGGCCTGTAAAAGGCTCATCAAGCAGAAGGATGTCCGAGCGGCCTTCCTTCACGGAAAATTCTGCAACCAAGAGGGCAACCTTACGTTTGTTACCCGTGGAAAGCTTGCCGTAGGGCTTCTGGGTATCAAGTTCTAGCTTGTCTGCTAACTCCATGGCATCGACAAAAGCATTCTTTCCGAGCAGGCTCTTAAAAATCACTCTTGCGGGCAATTCGCGATCAAAAGTAAGATCTTCGCTGAGGAGCTGACATCTGCCCTCACAGTCATAACCGCCTCCTAAAGGCTTGATCACCCCAGCCAGTGTGCGGAGAAGCGTGGTCTTACCGCGACCGTTACGAGCCAGTAAATAATGAGTTCCACTACCCAGCTCAATATCGCCATCAGCAACCGCGAGACGCGACTGATAACCAATACTTAAACCGCCGGAGAGTCCGACTTTCGGTGCATTGCAATTAGATTTCATGTAAGGATAGCCGTGAAGCTTAGGAAACATATATATATTTTAAAATTAAATGACAAGAAAAAAAGACAATCAATTTAACTTAATAAAAAACTCATCTTTACAAGACCTTAACGCTCATCAGTTTACTCTGTTAAAAAATATCGTTTTTCCCACGCAAGACGCGATTCGGAGTTCCCTTTTGTCCCAAACATGCTTATTCCGTGCCTGCACAAGCTATGAGCAACCGTATTGACAAAATCTTTGAATCCCTTCAACAAGAAGATAAAGCTGCCTTCGTAGCTTACGTCTGTGCAGGTGATCCCGACTACTCACGCTCTTTAGAAGTGATTCGTGCCATAGCTGATGCTGGAGCTGACATCATTGAGTTGGGCGTTCCATTTTCAGATCCTCAGGCCGACGGCATCGTGAACCAGCTTGCTGCCGAGAGAGCACTCAATGCCGGAATGTCGGTTCCAAAACTTCTGGAAATGATCCGCGAGTTCCGTAGCACTCACGATACAGCTCTCGTTCTCTTCACTTACTTAAACCCCGTTTACGCTTACGGTTATGAGAAATTCCACGCTGACGCGGCGGCGGCTGGTACTGATGGAATATTGTTGCTGGACTTACCGCCTGACGAAATTGCCAACAATCAAGAGATGACAAGTGCTGAAGGACTAAAGCACATTACCCTTATCTCTCCCTCAACTCCACCCGAGCGTGTTAAGATGCTCGCCGAGCAGTCCGAGGGTTTTATATACGCCCTTTCCCGGATGGGCGTGACAGGTGCTCAAGCTGCCCCATCTGATAGTATCGGCCAGCTGGTGCAATCGATTAAGCAACACACCAGGACTCCAGTCTGCATCGGGTTTGGAATCAACACCCCAGATCAGGCAGCAGCTGTCGCCAAGGTCTCCGAGGGTGTGGTCGTTGGCTCTGCTATCGTCAATCAAGTTGCGGAAAACGCAGATTCGTCCACATTAGCCACGACCATTAGCGACTTTGTGAGCCCTCTGATTCAAGCCACCAAAAATCCTGACCAAGTATGAATCTTCACTTCCACAAGATGAACGGCGCAGGCAACGACTTCGTTGTCATTGATAACCGCAGCCTGAACCATACCCTTAGCACAGTGCAAATTTCAAAGCTTTGCGATCGCCAACGGGGCGTGGGAGCTGATGGCCTACTCGCTGTTGAGCCAGCAGAAAAGGGAGCCGATTTCAAGTTCCGCTATTATAATGCAGACGGAGGCGAAGCCGAAATGTGCGGTAACGGAGCACGCTGTTTCGGAAAATACACCGCGTCCCTGCTCGGCGAAGGCACTACACAGGTGAGCTTTGAAACCATCGCGGGCACTCTCGGAGCAGAAATCCTCGGAGACGATGTTCGCATCGCCATGTCAGATCCCTTCGATCTTGAGATGGAAACACCCATTTCTTTAGACGGACTACATCATCCGGTACATTCTATCAACACGGGCGTACCGCACGCCGTGGTGTTCGCCGACGATTTGGAAAACCTCGACGTCATCAAGCACGGCGCCGCTCTACGCTACCACGACCACTTTTCTCCAAACGGCACCAACGCAAACTTTGTCTCCGTCACAGGAGATTCCCACATCGCCATCCGCACTTACGAACGCGGCGTAGAGGGTGAAACACTCGCGTGCGGCACTGGAATGACAGCCTGCGCCCTCATTCACAATTTGCTTACAGGAGCGACTTCCCCCGTCAAGGTTGATGTGGCTGGAGGTGAAACTCTCGAAATCGGGTTTGAGAAATCAGGTGAGCAGACATTTAAAAACGTCACCCTAACAGGCCCCGCCGACTTTGTCTTTGATGGCAATATCACCATCTGATTTTTTCAAACTTCTAACTAACAACTTCAAACTACTCCTCATGTTCCAAGGAACCCATACAGCACTTATCACTCCATTCAGAAATGGTGAAGTCGATGCCGAGGCATTTCGCAATCTTATCGAACGACAGGTCGAAGGAGGCGTAGACGGCATCGTGCCCTGTGGCACAACTGGCGAATCCCCTACCCTCGGGCGTAAAGAACATTTGAGAGTCATCGAACTCGCTGTGAAATATGCAGCGGGACGCGTGAAGGTCATCGCTGGAACAGGAGCGAACGCGACCTCCGAGGCCATTCAACTCACCACTCAAGCCGCTGAAATGGGTGTCGATGGCACACTCCAAGTCTGCCCTTACTATAACAAACCTTCACAGGAAGGTCTCTACCAGCACTACAAGGCGATCGCTGAGGCCACTGATCTTCCCGTCATGCTCTATAGTATTCCCGGACGCTCGGTTATCGAGATTGCAGTCGACACTATCGCCCGCCTAGCAGCCGACTGCCCAACCATTATCGCTAACAAAGAAGCTGGCGGCGACCCCGAACGCGTCACCCAAATCCGAGCAGCGCTGCCTGACGATTTCCAGATTCTCTCTGGCGACGACCCGCTTACCATTGAGTTCATGAAGCGTGGTGCCGTAGGGCTCGTTTCCGTCGCCACGAACATCATCCCTAATGTTATGAGCGGTCTCGTCAATGCCATGGCTGAGGGACGAACTGCCGATGCCGGAGCCATCCAAGAAAAATACGAATCACTCTTCAAAACACTGATGTCCATCGACACCAACCCAGTGCCCATTAAAACCGCTGTGGCAATGCAAGGACACTGCTCTGATGAAATAAGACTGCCTCTGGTCAACTTGAGCGAAGAAAACTCCGCCCTCCTCAGAACCAAACTAAGCGAATACGGGCTACTTTAACAAAATGCATCATTTTTTTATTTGATTTTCATCAAATTGATTCATTTTAAACCCATGAGAATCACAATAGACATTGATGAAGAAACCTTGGACTCTGTCCAACAAATGACTGGAGAGTCAAAAAAAAGCCCAGCTGTCAGCAAGGCGGTGCGGGAATTTGTGCATCGGCGCATGGCAAGGGAGTTCGGCAGCTTATTGATGGAGGGCGCCTTTGATTACCCTGTCACACCCGATGAAATTCAAGCCCTGGATCGCTGATGCCGCACACCTACAGCCCCTTCCAGACAGCAATACCGCAGCCCTGTGCGGACATGGTTCTCGTCGATTCCTGCTGCTGGCTCGAGGCCTCCCGCAAGGACGGGCGCATCGAGGTGAAAGCCGCCGTAAAGCACCTACTCGATGAGTTTCTCGCCTTGCTATGCGGACCGGTGGAGCTGGAGGTGCTCGGCGGTGCGCGCAAGGACGAGCGGGCTAAAATGAAAAAATATTTCGATATTCTGCCCTACCGCGCCTCCGACCACAAGGTCTGGCGTCTGGCAATGCAAACCGCCTGGACACTGCGGGATGCCGGCCTAACAATACCTTGGAACGACACAATCATCGCAACCATCGCTTGCCAATACGGCTACCGCGTATACAGCATCAACAAGCACTTCCCTGTGATGTCCAAGGTGCTGGGGTTCGCACTCTACAAACCCGGCTACGGCGGTGCCTACAATCCCGACTAACAACTTTCCAAACCACCCTCTACAAAAAAATGACTAAACTACTCATCACAGGACGATCCGGCCGCATGGGGCAAACCCTCATCGAGGCAGGAAACGAGAACCCGGAAACCGAAGTCACCAGCACACACGATGCTGGTGATGATTTGGCTGCCGCTTTTTCAGACGTCGACGCAGCGATAGATTTCACCGTACACCACTTCACCGGGACTGTATTAGATGCCGCACTCGCTTCTAACACATCACTCGTGATTGGCACCACTGGACATACCGATGAAGAACGCGCCGCTATCGTCGCCGCATCAGACAAGCTCCCCATTGTCTGCGCTCCAAATTTTTCTGTGGGTGTCAACACACTCTTTTACCTGACTCAAAAGGCAGCACAAATCCTCGGTAATGACCGCTTTGACATCGAGGTCACTGAAATGCACCATCGCCACAAAATCGACGCCCCATCTGGAACGGCTCGCCGTTTACTTGAAATCCTGAATGAGGAAACTAACACCAGCTATGATGACGACGTAGCACATGGCAGAGTCGGCAACATCGGAGCACGCCCCAGCCAGGAGATCGGCATGCATACCCTCCGTGGGGGTGACGTCGTGGGCGACCATACAGTCATGTTCGCAGCTGACGGAGAACGCGTCGAGCTCACCCACAAGGCGTCCAGCCGGATGACCTTCGCCTCAGGTGCCGTCCGCGCAGCAGTCTGGCTGCAAGACCAGCCAGCAGGCCTCTACGACATGCAAGATGTCCTCGGCCTAAAGTGATTCCTGACTCCTGTCCCCTAACCCCCGACCCCTGAACAGATGGCCACCCGCACCGGCATCGCCCTCGGATCGAATCTCGGCAACCGCCTGACCCACATTCAGGTTGCCCGCGACATGCTGCGTAACCTTGTGGAAAGCGAGTCTCTCTATATGCAGGCACCGATTTATCAGTCCGAGCCCGTTGGCTGCCCACCAGAGTCACCCGATTTTTTTAACACAGTCATCGAAATCGATTACGTAGGCAGGGCTTATGAATTGTTAGAATTCACCCAAGGCATCGAATTCCATTTAGGCCGAGACATTGTCCACCAAGAGAACGCACCACGTATTATCGATATCGATATCCTCTATTTTGGTGATCAGACAATCAAGGATTCGATTCTCAACATACCCCACCCTGAGATGACAAGCCGAAGATTTGTATTGCAACCGCTTGCGGATATTCGCCCAAATCTTATCCTCCCTGGTGATAAAGCCACGATTTCCGAGCATTTAAAACATCTCGATTCTGGTGAGCCTCCGCTTTCCCTCGTCCAGTCCGACTGGTAGTATGACCATCACGTGAGTCTAAAAAATAAAATCACCGAGCTCCAGCAAGCCAAGGGTAAACGCCCGCTGTCGGCTCTGACGGCATACGATTACCCCACTGGACGTATTCTCGACGACGCGGGAACGGATCTTATCCTTGTTGGCGATTCTCTCGGTATGGTTGTTCTCGGATATCCGGACACCACGCATGTCACGCTCGATATGATGGTTCACCACACCGCGGCAGTGGCTCGTGGAGTGAAAAACGCAATCGTAATCGGCGACCTACCTATTCACAGCTACGACTCTCCGGATCAGGCTGTCGAATCCGCCACCCGACTCGCCGAGGCTGGTGCAGACGTAGTCAAACTAGAGGGAGGCATCAAGCAGGTGGAAAAAGTCCGCGCCATTGTCGCCGCAGGCATCCCCGTGATGGGTCATCACGGCATGCTCCCCCAGCGGGTGTTAGAAGAAGGCGGCTACAAGAAAAAAGGTAAGACCGACAAAGAATCATGCGCTATCATGGAAGGCGCTACCGCACTTCAGGAAGCTGGCTGCTTCGCCATTGTGTTAGAAAGCGTGGTTCCAGATCTTGCCCAGAAAATAACATCCCATCTCAAGATCCCTACGGTAGGAATTGGCTGCAAAGGCAAAGAAAACAAACAGACTTGCGATGGAGAGGTCGCTGTCATTACAGATGTCATCGGCTCCTACCCATGGTTCGTCCCCCCATTCGCAACCGTCCGCGCAGATGTCGCTGGAGAAATAGATCGCGCAGTGAGGGATTACATCTCCTCAATCTAAATTCACAACCAAAGACAATTCTTCATTTTTCAATCCTCCATTTCTTCATTCTCAAATGCCTTCTCCTGAAAAAATCGCCGCTCTTGAAGCCCGCATGGCAGGGCTGGGAATCACGGAGGACACCCTGACTGAGAAGTTCATTCAGGGCAGCGGTAGCGGTGGCCAGAAGATCAACAAGACAGCCTCCTGTGTCTACCTCAAGCACACCCTCTCCGGCATCGAGGTAAAATGCCAACAGCAGCGGTCACGCGAACTCAACCGCTTCCTCGCCCGACGCGAACTCTGCGAACGGCTTGAGGAAATTCGAGACGGCAAAAAATCAGCCAAAGAACAAGCACGCGAAAAAATCCGCCGCCAGAAGCGCCGCCGCTCACGTCGCTCCAAGAACCGCATGCTCGATGACAAATCAAAACGCGCCGACAAGAAAAACCTGCGTAAGCCACCCGGCAGGAACGATTAAAGCGCGCGCACTTCATTTTCCAGTTGCTCATTTGCATTCCTCCGAGAGATTGAAATGTGATCTGTGAACGCCTTGAACCCAGCCGCTCAGCCGCGCTTGCTAAGCTAAAGTCATTTGTTCCGCTCGCGGCAGAGTATTCTGGAAAAAGAAATTTCGATCTCGGCTCAGGCAATCACCAGCACACTTCCCTGCTCTCTCCCTACATTCGCACACGCCTCATCAGCGAGGAGGAGGTAACCCGTGCCGTTCTAGAAAAACATAGCGCTCGATCAGCAGAAAAATTTCTTCAGGAAATCGCATGGCGAACCTACTGGAAAGGCTGGCTGGAAATGCGACCTAACGTTTGGGAGTCGTATGAGAAATCACTCTCCCAACAGCAAAAAACGGCAGACTATATGGTCGCCGTATCGGGACAAACAGGAATTGATTGCTTTGACTACTGGACGCGCGAACTAACCGACACCGGATACCTGCACAACCACGCACGTATGTGGTTCGCCTCAATCTGGATCTTCACACTGAAGCTCCCATGGCAGCTTGGCGCTGATTTTTTCTTAACCCATCTGCTCGATGCCGACCCCGCTGCAAACACCCTCTCTTGGCGATGGGTCGCCGGCCTCCACACCCAGGGCAAGCACTACCTTGCTCGCGCCTCTAACATTTCTAAGTTTACCAATGGCAGATTCAATCCCGTGGGACAACTCAACGAAAAAGCTACACCATTAGTTGAGAACGAGAGTTTTAAAAAACAAACTCTCAATCTAACTCAGGCCGCTCCTCCGAAGGGCAACATTGGTCATCTCATATTCCCAGAAGACCTCTCAGCACCGCCTTCATCTTCAGGAACAATCGTTTCAACTGCCGCATACATACCACCCGCGCATCAGACTACGCCATTGGTATCCGAATTCCTAAACGGAGCCGTCGACGACACTCTTGCGCGCACAGGCGGCATCAAAATCCAGGGTGATTTTCAAAAATCCCTGCATGCGTGGATAAAAAAGGAACACTTGGATTCGATCGTGATTTCGAAACCCACTGTGGGACACACACATGATTTCATCAGCAAACATAAGCTAACAGAAATCCTACCGAGGAACCTACACTACTTCGTCCGCTCGTGGGACAGACTCCTATGGCCACACGCCACAGCTGGCTTTTTTAAACTCAAAAAAGCACTACCCAAAATCCACGCATCACTCGCCCCGTATCGAAAAGATGATCTCTTCCCACACACCTAATCAGCCATGACAACTAACACATTTAAAAACGCATACTTGGGCTCACTCGTAGCGGATGCCGCAGCCATGCCAGTGCATTGGTATTATGACCGCGAAGCCTTGAAATCTGAATACGGCGATATCACTACCTACCTAGCTCCAAAGAATCCACATTCTGGCTCCATACTCTGGCGTTCTGAATACACCCCTCTCAATGAAAAAGGCGACATCCTCCACGATCAGGCCAAATTCTGGGGACAGCGCGGCATCCATTATCATCAGTTTCTAAATGCTGGAGAAAACACATTGAATTTCCAGCTCGCTAACGAACTCGTGAAACTTTGCGAAAAAAACGGCGGTTACGATCCCGATATCTGGCTGAGCCATTACATCAACTTCATGCTTACACCAGGATCTCATAAGGATACTTATCTTGAGGAATATCACCGCGGATTTTTCACAAAATACGCTTCGGGGAAACCACCCCTGAAATGCTCTATCAAAGACGAACACATCGGTGGTCTGGCACAAGTTCCTGCCCTCTGCTTTATCCTCTCTGATCTCGATCTTACAGAACTTCGAGCCATCATCAAAAAACACGTCTCGCTCACCCATGCACATCCCAATGTGCTACGCGCTGCCGACACCCTCACTCGTCTCATTTTCCGAATGAGCGAAGGCATCCCTCTCCGTGAAGCTATGCAAAAAGAAGCTGGCGATTGGATCTCAGGAACCAAGGCAAACAAATGGTCTGAACAGCCTGACACCTACGTCATTGGCCAACGTTTCAGCCCAGCCTGCTATATTGCGGAGGCCATGCCCGCCGCCCTCTATCTCGCGTGGAAATATCATGACGACTTCAGCGCAGGAATTACTGCCAATGCCATGGTCGGAGGCGATAATTCTCACCGCGGTGCTGTTGTCGGTTCACTACTCGCTGCCGCAAATAGCATCCCTGCAGAGTGGCTTGGTGGACTAAAAACGACTCATTAGGTAAAAGGTGCTTTCAAGTCATCCAGTGACTTCGCAATCTCCCACATCAACCCGTTTTTCCAACTACACCTACTCGTCGTCATTTTTGCGGCGACAACAGTAATCGGACGCCTCTCCTCGCTCAGCGCTCCTGTGCTAATCACATGGAGGTGCCTTGTAGCCGCCATCGTGGCATTGCTATGGGTCTCACTCATGAGAAACAGAAAAATCTGGCTTGGCCGTGACGCCATTTTAAAACTGTTAGGCATTGGTGCGATTATCGGCCTGCACTGGCTTTGCCTGTTCGGCGCAGTAAAGATTTCCAACGTCTCCATCGCCCTCGCCGGCCTTGCCACGCTTTCGCTATTCACAGCCTTCACCGAGCCCATACTCACCCGCCGCAGAATCCAGCGCTTCGAAGTCATGTTAGGTCTCCTCGTTCTGGCAGGAATCTGCCTCATTGCTGGTGCAGAAACAGGGCACCTACTCGGACTCGGTGCTGCTTTGCTCAGTGCCTTGCTCGCCGCCATTTTTATGGTGCTCAATAAAAAAATCGTCGTCAAAGGCGGCGACCCCATGGTGATGGTTGGCTGGGAAATGCTCGCCGCCACCGCGATATGTTTGCTCGCTGTTCCATTATTTGACCCAAAGAGCTTTCACGCGCTTGTCTTCAGCGATGCCATCGAATGGCTATGGATCATCCTCCTTGCCACGGTCTGCACCGTCTTTGCTCAAGATCTCACCAACAAATTACTTCGCACGATCAGCGCCTACACTTTCAATTTGGCTGCAAATTTCGAACCCGTCTATGGCATGGTCGCCGCCGCCCTCATTTTTGGTGAGCACCAGAACCTCGGTATCACCTTTTACTTCGGTGCCCTCACCATCATAGCCGCCAACATCCTCCATCCCTACCTCATACGCCACTTTAAAAACGCCTAGGCATTGAGCGAAAAAGCCTTTTAAAGCTTCAAACTTCAAGCTTCAAACTCCAAACTCCTCCTATGCAGCAGTATCTTGATCTCCTGACCGATGTGCTCGATAACGGCGAATCCCGCACCGACCGCACCGGCACCGGCACCATCTCCGTATTTGGCAGACAAGCCCGATACGATTTACGTGAAGGATTTCCCTGCCTCACCACCAAGAAACTGCATCTGCGCTCCATCATCCACGAGCTACTCTGGTTCCTGAAAGGCGATACCAACATCGCCTACCTAAAAGAAAACGGCGTGCGTATCTGGGATGAATGGGCTGATGAAAACGGCGAACTCGGCCCCGTTTACGGCCAGCAATGGCGCAAGTGGGAAGGCGACGACGGAGAAGTCATCGACCAGATCGAACGACTCATCGACGGATTAAAAAACAACCCGCACTCACGCCGCCACCTCGTCTCTGCGTGGAACGTTGGCAAGGTCGACAAAATGGCGCTGCCCCCATGCCACATGCTATTTCAGTTTTACGTCCATGACATTGACTCCGACAAACCCGGCCTTTCCTGCCAGCTCTATCAGCGCAGTGCCGATCTTTTTTTAGGCGTCCCCTTCAACATCGCCTCCTACGCCCTGCTCACGATGATGGTTGCTCAGGTATGCGGCTACGAACCTCGTGACTTCGTTCATACTTTCGGTGACCTCCACCTCTACAGCAACCACATCGAACAAGCAAAGCTCCAGCTCACCCGCACCCCCAAAAAGCTTCCCACCATGTGGATCAATCCAGAAATCACGGACATTCTCAGTTTTACCGGAGACGACTTCGAGCTCCGCGACTATGATCCCGATCCACACATCAAAGCGGCTGTGAGTGTCTAACCATGAAACAAAAACTCAAACTCATCGCCATGGTAGCCATGACCTCTGAGAGGATCATTGGCAAAGACGGCGGACTTCCCTGGCACCTGCCTGAGGATTTAAAAACTTTCAAGACTTACACGACGGGGCACCCGATCGTTATGGGTCGGAAAACATGGGACTCGATTGGGTTTCCTCTGCCCAAGCGACAAAGCATCGTGCTCACTCGGGATACATCTTGGAAGGCCAAAGGAGCCGAAGTAATCCACTCACCAGCAGATCTACAGAATATCCAACTTATCGATCCGGAAGTTTACATCATCGGTGGGGCACAGGTCTACGAGCTATTCATGGATCAGCTTGATGAAATCCTCATATCCCATGTGTATGAAAGCTACGAGGGCGACACGCGGTTCCCAGAGTTTGAATCAAAATTCCCGACCATGGAAGTCATTGAAAAATTCAAGACTTTCGAGCTTAGGCGTTACCTGGCCAACAGTTGTGGTCAAAACTCGTTATAGCTTGATAAACTTGATCAGCGGAACTGTGTAGGACTCTCCACCGCCATTGCCACCCAATAACATCGCTGACATCCGAAAAGTGGATTTTTCTAGAAGACCTCTGGAAACAGTAAATTCATAATTACCTCCGCTTTGAATACTTGGTGGACCAAACTCTACACTGGCAATTTTTTTAGCCCCATCCATGAGGTGTAGGGTAGCCGACTCACGCCACAACTTATCCTTTTCAGAAAAAAAACTTTCTCTTGGCGGCCGCACTGTAAACCTAACCGATTGGCCTTGATCAACAAACCTGACCGTAACAAATTCCCTGCCTCTGTTTTCTGGAGTCCATTCCTCCGTGTGTATTTCAGCAACGGCGGGAAGAGTCAACAAATGTGCCGTGGCGATAACTTGGATGAATCGCTTAATATTTTTCATTACTACATGTAAGTGAGTGTTTCAATATTGAGATCTACGAAAAAGACCGATGATCAACAAGCCGAAAACCAATTCCAGGTTATTTAAAAACGGTCAATATAGCTCTGGAAAAGTTATCTCTATGAACCTAATGTTACTCTCAAAGTGAGTATATTAAAAAATATTCCTCATTGAGTAATAGAAAAACAATGCAGCCATTTCGAAATCTAATCCTAGGGATGATCCCTCTCATCGTAACATGGCATTGTGATTTGCGCGCTGATGACGCCATCGACTTCGGCAGGGATATCCAGCCCATACTCTCGAATCGCTGCTTTGCATGTCACGGACAGGATGCGAATACGCGCGAGTCTGGACTCAGGTTAGATCAGCGTGACGCTGCACTAAAAGGTGGAGATAGTGGAGCAGCATTTGTTCCGGGAAACTCCAAAGCCAGTGAGCTGGTGAAGCGCATCCTCAGTGACAATCCTGATGAGTTAATGCCTCCACCCGAAAATAAAAAAAACCTTACAGAGAGAGAAAAAAAACTCCTGATCCGCTGGATTGATGAAGGCGCTGAGTATTCGAATCACTGGAGTTTTGAACCTATCACAAAGCCAGCGCCACCGAATATTTCGGACAAAGAATGGCCGAAGACGCCCGTAGATCACTTTGTTCTCAGTCGATTAGAAAAAGCAAATACCAAACCCGCCGAAGAAGCAGATCGAACCACCTACTTGCGGCGAGTCACACAGGATCTTACCGGACTTCCCCCGACACAAGACGACCTGAAAAATTTTCTAACTGACCCATCGCCCGATGCATACGAAAAGGTAGTCAGCCGACTTCTTTCAAGTGTCGACTACGCCGAACGCATGACCGCCATCTGGCTCGATAATGCGCGCTACGCCGATAGCAATGGCTACCAATTCGACAACGCACGCACCATGTGGCCGTGGCGTGACTGGGTGATCAGTGCATTCCGCCAGAACATGCCGTATAATCAGTTTGTCACTGAGCAGCTCGCAGGAGATTTGTTAGAAAACCCTACCCAAGACCAACTCATCGCCACCGGATTCAATCGTAACCATGGATACTCGATCGAAGGTGGCATTATTGATGAGGAATATCGCGTTACATATACGAACGACAAAACAACGACCGCTGGCACCCTTTTTCTCGGGCTTACCATGGACTGCACGCGCTGCCACGATCATAAATACGATCCTATTTCGATCGGCGACTATTATTCCTTCTACGCCTTCTTCAACACCAGTGCCGAGGTGGGAGCACCTGGAGAAAACGGGCGTAAACAGAAAACCGCCGCACCCTATCTGAGCATTAAACCAGGGGATAAATCAGCTCCCCTAGTGATGATCATGAAGGAAAAACCACGTGATACGTTTATCCTGAAACAGGGTCAGTTCGATCAGCCTGGAGACAAAGTCACCGCGCGCACG
This sequence comes from Akkermansiaceae bacterium, assembly GCA_045106535.1. Lineage (GTDB taxonomy): Bacteria > Verrucomicrobiota > Verrucomicrobiia > Verrucomicrobiales > Akkermansiaceae > Oceaniferula. Next base: position 13,445 of record JBGCEU010000111.1, read on the forward strand.
CCAGATGTTTTACCCAAGTTTGAAGGATATGAAAAAAACAGACTCGGGCTAACAAAGTGGCTCACGGCACCAGAAAACCCACTCTTTGCACGCGTCACCGTCAACCGCGTCTGGCAACAGTTTTTCGGCATCGGGCTGGTAAAAACACCAGACAACTTCGGAATGCAAGGCGAACGACCAAGCCACCCGGAACTACTCGACTGGCTGGCAACAGATTTCCGTGAAAACGGATGGGATATACACCACCTCATCCGGCAGATCGTGCTATCGGCTACGTATCGGCAACATTCACGATTCCGTACCGATCTCGACGACCCTGACAATCGACAGCTCGCCCGTGGTCCGTCGTTCCGTTTACCCGCAGAAACCATCCGCGATTCAGCACTCGCGGTGAGTGGGCTGCTCACCCGAGAAGTCGGGGGGCCAAGTGTGAGACCCTACCAACCCGGCGGCATCTGGGAGGATCTGAACGCACCCAAAAGCCACGCCGAGACATACAAGCGGGACAGCGGCCCCAACCTCTACCGAAAAAGCATGTATACCTACTGGCGGCGTGCTGCCATGCACCCGGGGATGGCAGTGTTCGACGCCCCTAACAGAGACGTCTGCACCGTCGAACGACCAACCACTAACACTCCCCTGCAAGCGCTCGCAACTCTGCATGACCCAACGTATATCGAGGCAGCAAGAAAGCTCGCGGAGCGAGTTCTTAAGCAGGGGGCAGATGAGCTTGTAAAGCGATCCTTTCAAAAGGTCTTGTCCAGAAAACCCAGCGACAAAGAACAAGGTATTTTGGAAAAAGTCCATCAAGAGCGGCTTACTCAATATCAAAAAAATCCAGCGAGCGCAGACAAGCTATTAGCCGTTGGCGAGTCCCCTCTTGCACCCGCGCTTGATCGTGCTCAACTCGCTGCGTTAAGCGATGTATGCCTCGCCATCTTAAACCTCAGCGAAACCATCACCCGCAAGTAGCCGTGGACGAGATAAGATCAAAAATACAAAATCTGGATCGCCGCCAAGCGCTTAAGCTTGGCGCGGCAGGTCTGGGCGGCATGGCTCTTGCCGGCATGCAATCAGCTCGCGCCAAATCCCACCACCAGCCGCGTGCCAAGCGCGTCATCTACCTTTTCCAGTCGGGTGGCCCATCCCAGGTTGACCTTTTTGACCCCAAACCCGCGCTGGCAAAATACCACGGAAAGGACATCTTCAAGCTCGTGGAAAAAAGCGGTCGACTGACCGGCTTCACCGATAAGCACAAGATTCATCCGGTCATCAATACCCAGTATAAATTCGCACAGCATGGGGAAAACGGCGCATGGATGAGTGAGCTGCTGCCGCACCTGAGCAAGATCACCGATGAGTTCTGTACCATCCGAAGCACGAGCACCACACCAGTCAATCACGACCCCGCACTGACCTTCATGCAAACTGGTCACAACCTGCCAGGCAGACCATCAATGGGTTCGTGGCTCAGCTACGGACTGGGCAGCATGAACCAAAACCTTCCAGAATTCGTCGTGCTAGTCTCGCGTGGTGATCTCGGCAACATGCAGCCGCTCAATAACCGCCTCTGGGGTAGCGGATTCATTTCCGGCAAACACGCAGGTGTGCGCTTTCGATCAGGAAATGAACCTGTCCTCTACCTCAACGATCCTGCGGAGAAGCCCATCACTGACCGACGCCGTATTCTCGACGCTATCAATCAGATCAATGAAGAAGAACTCGCCCGCAGCGGCGATCCTGCTGTGGCAACCCGCATCGCGCAATACGAGATGGCATTTCGTATGCAGAGCTCGGTTCCGGAATTATCCGATCTCTCGGACGAGCCCGAATCGACCTACAAACTATATGGTGAAGACGCGCGCAAGCCCGGCACATTTGCCTTCAACTGCCTGATGGCACGCCGACTCGCCGAGCGCGACGTCCGCTTCGTCCAGCTCTACCACTCCGGCTGGGATCACCACTTCAACTTACCGAGCCATCTTCCGAAGCGCTGTAAGGAAACCGACCAAGCCAGTGCCGCCCTGATTCTCGACCTCAAACAGCGTGGTATGCTAGACGACACCATCGTCATTTGGGGCGGCGAGTTCGGCAGAACCACCTTCAGTCAAGACGGTAAAGTAAAAGCATCGTACGGCAGAGACCACCATGCCAACTGCTTTACCACTCTCGTCGCTGGCGGCGGATTCAAGCCCGGGCTGATCCATGGCGAGACCGATGACTTCTGCTACTCCGTGGTCAAGGACGAGGTGCCAGTGCATGATCTCCACGCCACGCTGATGCACCAGTTAGGCATCGACCATGAACGCCTAACATTCCGCCATCAAGGCCGCGACTACCGACTCACCGACGTGCATGGGCACGTCGTAAAAAACCTGATCGTTTAATTCGGTTTAACTGTAGGTTTTGACGCAAATTTTTTGGGTGCCAGAGCACGCATTTCAGAGAGTTTTTCTGTGTGTTCAGATTTACTGGCAAGGTTCGTCCACTCGTAGGGGTCGTTTTTGATGTTGTAGAGTTCCTCTCCGCCATCCTTGTAATAGATGTAGCGCCAATCATTGCCGCTGACGCTGTAAGAGCCGACGTAGTGCTGGAATGTCACCGCAACATGTGGCCAAACAGAGGAGGTATCCTTTAGTAGAGGCATCAACGAAGGCCCGTCGTTGTTCTTTTTTTCAGGCAGCCCAGCAAGATCTAACAAAGTCGGGAAAAGACTGAGCAAACTCACTGGCTTATCACACACGGTGCCTTTACGTGTGCCTGATTTCAGCTGGCTTATTCCGGTAGGGATTCGGATTATCAAGGGCACACGGGTACACGCGCGCCATGGGGTGAATTTCTGCCAGTGCTCTTTCTCGCCCAGGTGCCAGCCGTGGTCAGACCAGAGCACCACGATCGTATTTTTTGCATTTGGCCCTTTCTCAAGCGCATCAAGCACGTGGCCTAGCATGGCATCGGCAAAATTGATAGAAGCGAGGTATCCTTGGATTCCTTGTTTCCACTGCCCGTGTTTTCGGATGTGTGGGAAATACCTGTTCTCGGCAAGTTTTTTTCCCATCTTCGGCAGGTCATCATTATCATCTTTTCGGTAACCAGGCGGAAGTTTGATGTCCTTGAGCGGAAACTTATCGAAGTAATTTTTCGGTACGAACCAAGGCTCGTGAGGCCGGTAAAACCCACAGGCAAGAAAGAACGGCTTGTCGTGTTTTTTAGAGAGCTTTTCCCCGACGTATTCGCTGACAAGGTAGTCGCCGCCAAATTCCTCGTCAGTTGCGTCGAGTGGACCCCAATCAGTTTCCCGATACTGCCAAGGTCCACCGACAGGTAGAGAAACCGGGCGTTTTTTTGGGTAGAGCGTGCGAGGAAATGGGTTTTCAGACTTCGCTCTGGGAAAGTATTCATCCCACGACGGTGCATCGATGAAGTAGTGCAGCATTTTGCCTGAACCCATTGCCGTGTAGCCGTGGTTGCGGAAATACTGAGGCAGAATTGTCGCGTCTGGCATCAGCTTACGCATTTTCTGCCGGTTATCATAAAGACCCGAAACATTGGGCGCTATGCCTGTCATGATCGCTGTGCGCGATGGATTACAGGCATTCCCCGGGCAGTGCGCATTTGTAAACAATACGCCGCTCTTGGCTAGCCGATCGAGATTGGGCGTGATCGTCTGTGGATTACCTCCCATGCATCCAATCCAGTCATTCAGATCATCCATCGCTATGAAAAGAATGTTTGGGCGGACTGCTTGCTGTTTCTCAGCGGACGCGAAACATGCCAGCGATAGCAAAGTCAGACCGATGATGGATCCCACAAAATACATCATATCCGCAAGTCGACTAACTTCGCCACGTGCTTGGCGATCACATCAGCCTCGAGGTTGACCGTTTTGCCCTTTTGCGCCTGCTGGAGGTTTGTCATTTCGATCGTGTGAGGGATGATCCAGAAAACAGCAGAGTTTTCTAACAAATCAGCAATCGTCAATGAAATCCCGTCAATTGCCAAAGAGCCTTTATCGATACAGAGTCGGTGAATATCTTCAGGTAGAGCAATTTCTAACCGATGATCCTGACCGTGCTCTGAAAAATCAAGAATTTCACCCGTAGCATCAACGTGCCCCTGAACAAAATGGCCACCGAATCGCCCACCAGCGAGTATGGCACGCTCAAGATTGACCAGAGAACCCTCTTGAAGCTGACCGAGCGAGGTCACATCGAGTGTCTGCTTGAGCACATCAAAGCTCGCGGTATTTTCATCTGATTCCGTGACCGTCAGGCAGCAGCCGTTAATCGCTACTGACTCGCCATCGGTAAGTTCTCCAGCAAAAGGAAGCTCCACTACAAATCGCGCTTGTTCACCGCGCAGCTCAAGCGAGCGCACAGTGCCAGTGGCTTCTATCAATCCGGTGAACATAGCTAGGGTGAGTCATGAATTAATCATGCTCTACTTTCTCTTCTGTTTTGGGTTTTTCTTCGGCTTCAAAAATTTTCCCTTTCGTGGGATCAGGAAACAGCATCATCACTAGGGAGACGATCACAGTGGGGATGAATGCGCCCATCAGAAGCTTACCAGGGGAAACACCATCGCCAAAGAATCTAGCTAACAGCGCCTGACCAGCAGGGTTTGGCGCATTAGCGATCACGGTGAGACCACCGCCACAGACGGCACCGGCGAGCACGGCATACTTAAGCTCAGGCCCTAGACCGCTGACTTGACTGGCGAGGAAAGTGATCGCCGCGTTGTCATTAAATGATGTTAGAAGGACAGAGCCTGCAAACAGCGGCCATTCGGTGAGGCTGGTTATCACAGGCTCAAGCCACCATCCTTGAAGGCCTCCGTGGATCACAAGCCCGGCGAGGAAAAAGCCAACCAGAATCGGCCCACGCAACTGCATCTGGAACTGGTGGTGAGCCGTGCCCTGACGAAACGCGAGGAAAAACAAGAAACCACCGATGAAGAGCGCCGGCTCGTGCGCGAAGAATACCGTCCACGCCATGAAGAAGAGGTGGGTTACAGTAATCCATAGCGGAATCTTGCGAGAATGATCATCCTGAAGGTCACCTTTGCCGTCGCCGTCATGATCTTCAAGTCGCGATGCCAAGGCACTGAGTTCTTTACGGAAAACGAGGAAATAAAGACCCGTCGAAAGTAGGATACCGACGACTGCTTTATCGCCATAATGCATAAACATCTCCGGCGTGGAGAGTCCCCATTTCTGAGCTACCATCAGCACTGGAGGCGCAGCAAAGTTCGTCAGCACACCGCCCACTGAAATATTTACGAACAGTAAGCCAAGCGTGCCGTAAGCAAGCTTCGGGCTCGGGTTCAGCTTGTAGAATTTCTTTGCCAGTAACATAGCAGCGATGGTCATGGCACCTGGCTCAGTGATGAATGAGCCTAGAATGGGCGCCACAATGAGGATGGCTAGCCACCACGCGGCAGGTGTTTCTTTTCCGAATTTTGCGAAAAAACTTAAGCAGCTCTCAGCAAAGCGCAGAACAGGGCGAGTGGATGCGAGTGCCATAATGATGACCACAAACATCGGCTCTGTGAAATTCACACCGGAGATATAGTTCTTCACTGTATCCACATCATAGAAACTCACAATCGCACCAATGAGGATGATGACCCAGATACCAAAGATCGCCTCAATCTCTCCGAGAAAATGGAAAAACGTCGCCTTGAAGCTGACCATATCGCTGGCATGGGCGGACTCTCCCGCTGCCTGTTTTTCCCGTCGAATCTGCGCGTCATGATCGTGCTGAATCTTGTGCGAGTACTTCGTGAGCGGAACCGCAAAAAACGTGTGCGTGATTGCGAGCACAAAAATAATCGTCGCCACAAGGAGAAATGGCTCCTGCTCGGCGCGGTAGCTCATTTTATCCCAGATCCCATCCAAGCCAGCCGCCTTTTCCTCAGCGGGGAACTGTTTCATTTTTTCCTGAAATGGAATAGGCTTCGCGTCATGTCCGCCACCCGCCGCCATGGCCGCCGGAAGCGTTATCAGAAAGGTGAGTAAAAGAATGCGGATGACTTTGCTCATGTGCGGCATGTGAATAAGCATAGTGGGGCATATTGGCAAGGCTTACTGGCAATCCGCAGGATATCAGGTATAGCTGAATTTGCATGGAACTTAGCCCCGGGAAAATCAAGAGTCGCATCAAGGAGCAAGTCGGCACCTGGCGCGACCGGCTGACCCGTGAGCTAGCCCGTGATGAAGTGGGCGGCACCAGTGAGGGCAATAAGGTGGACGTCTACTTTGATGGTGACGAGGCATTTGATGCGATGATCAGTGCGATAGCAGGGGCTAAGCACTACGTACACTTGGAAATGTACATGTTTTTCTCGGACAACATCGGATCCAATATTGCCGATGCTTTGTCAGAAAAAGCCCGTGAAGGCGTTCCGGTCAGAGTTCTATACGATGCAATCGGCTCTCTCGAAGCCGACAAAATGCAGTGGGCAAGAATGAGAGATGCTGGGGTCACGGTGGTGGAATACCGCCCTGTAGCATTCTGGCGGAAACGCAGCGGCATCTTCGCACGAAACCATCGAAAAAACTTGGTGATCGATGGCGTGACCGGCTTCACGGGCGGGATGAATATTTCCGACGAGTGGTCTGAAAAACATAGCGGCGACTCCGCCTGGCGCGATACGCACTGTCGAGTCGATGGCCCCGCAGCCAAGCACCTGAACGACCTGTTTATCTCCAGCTGGGAGTATGCGACTGAAGAGCGTATTTTTCATCGCCCAGATCCCAACCCTCTCCGAGAAGAAGAAAAAAAACCACACCCCGATCCAGACTGTGAAACCTGTGACGGCTGCCGCTGTATCGTGGTTGGTAGTCAGGGGTTTGGTAGCCGGAAAGAAATTCGCCGACTGTTCTCCGTCCATCTCGCACGAGCCGAGAAGTCTGTTAGGATGACCATGCCCTACTTTGTACCTCCTGCACGATTACGCAAAGCCGTTTACATGGCGAGAGAACGAGGTGTGGATGTCTCTGCTCTACTGCCCCGGGATTCGGATGTGAAAATTGTCGATTATCTGCGCGAGGGACTTTACGGAAAGATGCTGACCAAGGGAGTCAGACTGATCGAATACCTCGGACCAGTTTTGCATGCCAAGACGATGGTCGTAGACGACAAGATAGCGGTGATCGGATCAAGTAACTTTGATATTCTCTCGGTACTGATGAACTCGGAGGTGGCAATTGTCGTTTTTGATGAAGTTACCGTGGATGAACTGAACACGCAGTGGCAAAATGATCTGTCACTTTCAGATCGCGTTGGCGACGACTGGGAAATCAAACGACCCTGGTGGAGATTACTCGCCGCCAAGGTCGGGTGTTTTTTGATACGGAGGCTGTGACCGTAGAAACGGTTATAAACCGCTTCTACGTTTAGCGAGCCACTTTCCTAACAATATCAGAGAACTCAGTGCGGTGGCCTTTTTCATCCTTACCACGGCCTTGCTCGGCTAGCTTACGAACCAAGTCGTAATCACCCTGTCCTGCATACTCACTCTGTCTCTGCAGCATTCCGAAGAGTGCCACGCCGGAACTGAACTTGAAGTCGTCACTAGCTTTCTGCCATGTCTTATCACCGTCCACCACTGCCGTATTGAAGTAGGTGCTCTCCGTTTGTTTGGTTGCCTCTGGCTGCTTGTAAGCGAGCTTTACGGTCATCATTTCCGGGCTATCCACGACCTCACGATCAGCGGGCTTAGGCTGGGGTTTATTTTTTTGATACTTCAGGCCGTCGACTTCTGGAGCCGCTTCGGCTGCATTACCTGGAACAATCTCGTAAAGCGCTGTGACCGTGTGGCCTGCACCGATTTCTCCGGCATCAATCAGCTTGTTCTTGAAATCCTCTTTCTTGAGCATTCTGTTAGCGTATCCGATCAAGCGGTAGCTGCTGACTTTCGCCGGGTTGAATTCAATCTGGATTTTTACGTCCTTAGCAATGGTGACCATGTTGCCCATCATGTCGTCGAGAAACACCTTACGACCTTCGCGCAGGCTATCGATGTAGGAATAGTTGCCATTTCCCTTGTTGGTGATCTTTTCTAACATGGAGTCGTTTAGGTTTCCCTGACCAAAACCTAGCACACTGAGAAACACACCGCTTTTCGCTTTTCTCTCCACCATGGATACGAGTGATTCGTCGCCAGTGACCCCAACGTTGAAGTCTCCATCCGTGCCTAAAATCACACGATTGATTCCTCCTTTGACGAAATGTTTTTTCGCCATCTTGTAGGCGAGCGTGATTCCAGCACCGCCGTTGGTTGAACCACCGGAACGCATGTTTTCGAGTGACTTGAGGATCGTCTTGCGCCCTTCATCATTGACGTAGGTCGGTGGCAGAGCGAGTCCCTGAGCACCAGCGTAGACAACGATGCTCACGGAATCGTCCGCATTCAGTTCCTTGAGCAGGATTTTCATGGAGTCGACGAGGAGCGGCAACTTGTCGTGGTTATTCATCGAGCCGGAGACATCGAGCAGGAACACGAGGTTCGCGGCCGGACGTTGCTCGCGAATGATGTCCTTGCCCTTAAGGCCTACCTTGACGAGGCGGTGCTTTTCATTCCACGGGCAGGATGCCGTTTCCACATTCACTGAGAACGGGTGCTTACCTTCGGGCTGAGGGTAATCGTAGGAAAAATAGTTGATCATTTCCTCAATCCTAACAGCATCTCTAGGCACGGCTTGCCCCGCCTGGATGAGTCGACGCACATTCGCGTAGGACGCCGTGTCAACATCCACCGAGAAAGTTGATAGAGGATCTTTCCATGGGGATTTGAAAATATTATCGGTGAGAGAACCATAGCGATTTCCAGAGCTCGGTTCTTGAGGTGCTATTTTCCGACCGTAATGTTCTTGCTCTAACCCAAAATCATCTGACTGTGTAGGTCGATGTGCACGCCCAAGGATTGGGACAGGTCTAGCTGCAGATTTCTCCTTGGTTTTAGGGGCTACCATTCCTGTGATACGCGCTTGTTCACGCGCAGCATCGGGTGCGCCAGAAGCTTTTGCTTTCTTGGCTCCAATGACTTTGGCCACAGCCGTAGAAGGTGCCGCTGGCTTACGGACTATGTCGGACTCAGGACGGGGGGCTGAGTCCGTTGGATTGCCCTCGACAAGAGGAAGAGGTCTGTATTCCTTGGAATACGTGTCTCCCGCATGCTTGGATTTGGCCACATCAGAATTGGTCGTTGGCGCACTGTCGTAGGCTTCCTCACCTAACAATTTAGCATCACTTTTAATATCTCTATTCTCTTCTAGTGATTTCCCGGGTGCGCTGGCTAAAGCACCTTCGTTTTCTATACTTGGGCTCGCCGAGGGAGCAGCAAGTGACCTCTGCTCTTGCGCTTGTTTCGACTCATTAACCGCCACTTGATTTCCAAACCCACGGTCTTTGGTGTAGTGATGAACTCCTACCGCGCCTATTGCCAGCGCTGCTGCTATTCCTGTCGCCACGCCATAACCACGCCTTTTCCCGACAGGCTTGATTGCTGCGCTGATACGGTCTTCATTATCAAGCCGATCTTCCAGCGCTTCCAGAAATTTATTATCTTCGGCATTTCCATTACAGGCATGCTCCTTAAGCAGCGCGTCTATCATTTGATCTTCGTTTTTCATGTTTTCTAATTTGGTTTTTGGTTTTTAAATCTTGGAGTTTGGCGCAGCCTGTAAGCAGTCGCGCAGACCACCCCGCGCCCGCTCCAGGCGTTTGCGCAGGGTGGCGCTTTGCACACGCAACACACTGGCGGCTTCCTCACCGCTTAATTCATCGTAGTAAAAAGCCTTCACCGCCTCGGCGAGGCTGTCGGGAAGTTTCTTGAGGCAGGTTTCGAGTCGGTTAAACACACCACCCTCATCACGCAGACCATCCCACTGGCGGGCATCGGCTTCGAGGCACTCCAGCACATCGTCTTCCACCGCAAGCTGCCTTGAGTTTTTCCGCAGTGTCTCGCGCCATTTGTTGCGAACGATCCCTCGCATCCAAGAGCCGAAGTCACGGGTCACGTCAAAGGTTTCCAGATTTCGCCACGCCACCACAAAGGCATCCTGCACGATGTCCCGCGAGTTATGTGTCTCCTTGGTTAGTGCCTGCGCATAGGCAAGTAAACTCCGATGGTGCTCCTTGGCTAGAACGCTGAATGCCTTCCGGTCAGCGGGTTGGTTCGTTGGTAATTTTTCCACAGCTTGCATAATCTTCACCCCCTATTGCGAACAGCGCGAGGATTTGTGACAGGTTTTTGCAAGAAATTTCAGATTTGGTATTTGGAGTTTAAAGCATTGGGCTTAAAACTCACCCATGCCCGCAGCCCGCGTCCTGATCGACGGCCCGTCCGAGCTGGTGTTTGACTACGCCATACCTGACGGCATGGACGCGCGTACGGGGTGCCGGGTCAAAATCCCACTGCGTAACCGTAACTCGACAGGCACTATCCTCGACATCACCGACGAGTTGCCGACCAAATTCACGCTGCGTGAGATCGCTGAACTGATCGATCCCGAACCGCTGATCACACCGAAGCTGATGGAGCTAGGCAAGTGGATAGCCGACTACTATGGCAGCCCAATGGAACTGGTGATGCGTGCGCTACTTCCCGAGGCAGTGCGGCAGGAAGCGCATTCGGAAAAAACGCGCAAGGTGGTCAAGCTGGCGGGAAAGCCTGACGAAGAAGCACTGGAAAAGCTATCGAGACGCGCACCTCGACAGCATCTCATCCTCGCCATGTTAGAGGCTGCGGGTGGTCACATGCCGCTCAAAGACCTCGGTGGAGGATCGGTCACGACATCGGTCAAGGCATTGGAAAAAAACGGCTACGTCACGCTGGAGAACGAAGCCGTCAGGCGCGATCCCGACGAAGGTGAGGAGTTTCTTGAAGACAAGCCGCTGAAACTCAACAAGGGGCAGGCGGTTGCCATGGAGAGAATCCTCCAGCAAATCGAGACACCGGAAAAACCAATATTGCTGCACGGCGTTACAGGATCGGGAAAAACCGAGGTCTACTTACAAGCCGCGCAAAACTGTCTTGATGCCGGCAAGAGCGTGCTAGTCATGCTGCCTGAAATCTCGCTCACGCCGCAGACTGTTCAGCGTTTCAAATCACGTTTTGCCTCAGTCCAGGAACAGGTCGCCGTGCTGCACTCGAACCTCTCCCAAGGCGAACGCTACGACGAGTGGCACCGCATCCGCAACGGCGAGGCACGGGTAGTCATCGGTGCCCGCAGCGCTGTGTTTGCCCCTCTCACCAATCTCGGCATCATCATCGTGGATGAGGAACACGAGAATTCCTACAAGCAGGACACCGCACCGCGCTATCATGGCCGAGACCTCGCCGTGCTGCGTGGGCATTTTGAGCAATGCGCCGTTCTGTTAGGATCCGCCACCCCGTCGCTTGAGTCGTTTCATAATACCGAGACCGGAAAATACGAGCTACTCACGCTGGAGGAACGTGCCGACGGCCAGTCGCTGCCCATCATCCGCATCATCGACATGCGCATCGAAGGGAAAAAATTCAAGGGCGCCCCGACGATTCTCTCCGATCCCCTTCGCGGCCACATGGAGAAAAAACTCAACGAAGGCGAGCAGGTCATCCTTTTCCTCAACAGGCGCGGATTCTCCCGCTCACTACAATGCGGTAATTGCGGACACGTCTGCGAATGCCGCCACTGCGCCCTACCCCTCACCTACCACCGCGCCGAGCAACGCCTCATTTGCCACATCTGCGGTCACCAAGCCATCACTCCCAAAAAATGCCCCGAGTGCCAAGACCCCTCGATTCGATTCCAAGGCTATGGCACTGAGCAAGTCGAAGAGGTGTTAGAAAAAGTATTTCCACAGGCGAAAATTGCACGGATCGATACCGACACCATGAGGCGCAAAAACGCACTGCGCGACACGTTGAGGAAATTCCACCAGCGGAAAATCGACATCATCATCGGCACCCAGATGATTGCCAAGGGGTTGCATTTTCCGAACGTCACCCTCGTCGGAGTATTGAATGCGGATCTCGGCCTGCACGTCCCAGATTTCCGCGCAGGCGAGCGCACCTTCCAGCTCCTTACCCAGGTAGCAGGTCGCGCCGGCCGCGGAGAGCTAGAGGGTGAAGTCATCATCCAGACATTCACCCCGCACTCGCCATCGATCCAGTTCGCGCGCCACCACGATTTCTCGGGCTACGCCGATCAGGAACTAGAATTCAGAAAACAATTCGGCTACCCCCCCTACTCGCACTGCGCAGTTCTCGGAACAAGATCCACCCACGAACGCCGCGCCGAGTTTACCCTGGAAAATCTGCACAAACGCCTAAAAGCCGACCTTCCCGGCGGCATGGTGCTTGGCGAGCCACTCCCCGCACCCCTCGCCAAGGCACACGGTCAGTTCCGTTTTCAGCTCATGCTACTCGGCCCGTCAGCCCGCCAGCTTTCAAGGCACATCTCCAGCATTTTAGCCCAAACGCCACCACCGGAG
>JBGCEU010000112.1:0-7415 GCA_045106535.1 Akkermansiaceae bacterium
CTCGATAAATCTCGATGAACAAACAAACCAGCTCTTCGGCTATGCAGAAATAGATAGCGAGGATCGCTGGAATGCCATTGCTGAGACTGAAATCTGCCAGAAATGGTGGCAGTACATGAAGGACATCATGCCATCTAACCCCAATGGTAGCCCTGTGTCCAGAAACCTCAACGAAGTGTTCCACATCTAACATTTCCCCACCCCACTAGCCCATGTCTGTCATCCACGAATCAGCCAAATCAAGCATCCCAGAGAATGAAAAAGTTCCGTTAAGGACGAAGGCTGCTTGGGGTTGCGGGGGGCTGGCAGATAACTTCATGTTTAACATCCTGATGATGCTGGGCATGCTGATCTATGTGGATCATTTCCGCTTATCCCCGACTCTCGCTGGATTTGCGCTGTTTGTGCCGCGATTTGTGGACGCTATCACCGACCCTTGGATCGGTAACTACTCGGACAATTTCAAAAGCAAGTGGGGGCGGCGAAAGCCCTTTATTTTCGTGGGTGTTCTACTGTCCGCCATCATCCTTCCTTTCCTATGGACGCCGGTCATGTTAGAAACGGTGGGTAATCCTTGGTATTCTAACGGCCCCTTTCTTTACTTGTCTGTTGTTGGCAGCCTACTAGCTGTTTCATACACACTATTCGTCGTCCCATACACAGCGCTCGGTTTCGAACTGACTCCGAACTACGATGAACGAACCCGCACTATCGCGTGGCGGATGTATATCGGATTGTTAGCATCCGTCGCTGGCGGCTGGCTATATTGGCTGTGCCAAAGAGAAGTATTTGCCGATGAAGGTCAGGGTGCCGTTTGGGTGTCGGCTGGTGCCGCTGTTCTGGTTCTTATTTTTGGCTGGATGCCCGTTTTCTTTTGTAAGGAAACCGTCGAGATCGAGAGCCAACCCCCGATTAAACTATTTGATGCCGTGCGCTTCAGTTTCACGAACAAGCCATTCATGATCTTGATGGTCGCTTACCTCGTCGTGATCATGTCTATTTTCGTGACCTCCGGCGTTTTTCCATTCCTTATTATCTATGGTGTCTTCGAGGGAAACAAAGGAAACTTTGGCGAATTCCAAGGCTACATGATCACCATGGGATCCGCAATTTCCTACGTCAGCATGTGGGTAATCACCGCAATCTCACTACGCAGCAGCAAACGCTGGGCAATGCTTGTGGGACTCGGATTTATATTCCTTGGCATGCTAACTTACTGGTTCGCCATCGATCCCCGCTGGCCTTGGATGATGTATGTCGCGGCTTTTGTCAGCTTTATGGGTATGCAGGGCTGCTGGTTGATGGTCGACTCCATGGTAGCCGACGTTTGTGATGCTGATGAACTGCGCACAGGCCTAAGACGCGAGGGCATGTTCGGTGCAGTAAAAGGGTTTGCTCTTAAGCTAGCACAAGCAATCACCTCCGCAGTTGGCGGCTACATGATTGCCTTGGCTGGCTTCGATCCTGACGTTGCTAATGACACCGGGGTGCCAGAAGACGTGATTTTCAATATGAAGGCCATGGTTGTTGGCGTCACATGTATCGGCCTGGTCGTCGCGGCTATCGTCATGTGGTTCTACCCCATCAGCCGAGAAGCCGCTGTTCGCACTCAAGAGGCACTTGCCAAAAAACGTGACGAGAACGACGTTACCTAATCCATCACTCACATACTGTAATACATCATGAAAAAACTTAGATCACTGACGATTGTCATTTTCCTGTTAGCATCTCTTGTCTCAACTGCGCAAGCCACCGACACATGGGACGTGCAGAGCGACACATGGGTCGCCACCGATACCCTTGGCCGCACACTTCCCACAAACTCAGAGGCAGGCGCTCCAAAAAAAGACCGCATTGTGGGTTTGTTCTACTACATCTGGCACGGCTCTCATGGATACGATAAACATCACGATCCATCTAAAGCACCAGGGTCACCTCAAGGCGTTTTGAAACCAGATCCCAACAAATTTTACAAATCACCTTACATCATCCCTGACATTCTCAAGGCTCCGATGGGCAAGCGAAACTGGGGGCCTATGTCCAGCTGGCACCACTGGGGGCATTCCATCTACGGCGACTATGTAGCCAATGATCCGTGGCTCATTCGCAGGCAGGTGCAGATGTTTAATGACGCTGGGGTAGACGTCGTCATCTTCGATGTGACCAATGGGTATCACTACCGCGATACCTACATGCGCATCCTAGACATCTACGCGGACATTAGAAAAAAGGGTGGTATCACACCAAGTATCGCCTTCAACTGCGGCACTATTCCCGACAACAACCGCGTCTGCGTTGCAGCACTTTACCGCGATCTCTATTCAAAAAACATTCACAAGGATCTCTGGTTCATGTGGAAAGGTAAGCCGTTGCTACTCGCCAATTTCAACGTGCTCGAAGGGCGTTACCAAAAGTTTTTCAACATCCGCTACTCCTGGGCATGGACTAAGGACAGAAAAGGCAATAGCACCCCGTGGTTTGGTGATGGGAAAAACAAATGGCCATGGCTTGATCGCTACCCGCAGAGCTACGGCTGGAGTGAAGACGCTAAGAAGCCTGAGCAAATCGTCGTCGCCACCGCTGAGCACCCTACGACAAATATTGGAAAAAGTTACCGGCGCGGCAAGGCGGTCATGCCCACCAAGACACCTCTTGGCATATACTTTGCCGAGCAGTGGGATCGAGCACTAGAAGTGGATCCTGAGTTTCTCCTAGTCACCCAGTGGAACGAATGGATCGCCATGCGCTTCAAAAACCCGCCAAATAATAACTCAAAGTTTATCGGTGAGAACGTTCCAGCATCACATCCACGCTTTGTAGATATTTTTAACACCGAGCACAACCGTGACATCGAGCCAATGCAGGGTGGATTTGGAGATTTATATTATTACCAGATGATCGATGGAATCCGCCGCTACAAAGGTGTGCGCCCAGCACCCAAAGCAAGTCCTGAGAAAAGCTTTGATTTTAGCCAAGGCATCGGAAGCTGGGATGATGTCCAGCCTGAGTTCCGCGATCACACCGAGGACATCGATCACCGCGATCACCATGGTTGGGGAGGAGCCGGTCACCTCAAAAACACCACAGGCCGCAACGATATCAAAATCGCCAAAGCCGCACGTGACCCCGATCACCTGTATTTTTATGCAGAAACGGTTGCGCCCCTCACCCCGCGCACGGGCGAGAACTGGATGGAGCTATTCATCGCCTTAGACGGTCAACCGAAGCACACTCCCTCATGGGAAGGTTATCACTACCGCGTCCACCTCGATGCTTTTCAGAAAAAACGCTACATCCTCCAGCGCAGCCTTGGTGGGTGGCTATGGGAGGGCATTAGCTACGTGCCAGTGGTTGAAAAAGATAACAAAATCGCACTGAAAATCGGCCGTAGGGAGCTAGGCCTGACAAAGGATTTCTCGCTCCGCTTCAAGTGGTCAGACAACCGCCAGACGACCAAAGTCATCGACTGGCTGACAGATGGCGATGCCGCACCGAACGCACGCTTTCAGTATCAGTATTCCACCAAGTGAACTCACGGGAAAAAACCATTCCAAGTTTAGAAAATATTTAAGGAACTGATCGAAGACCTCTAATTAAGTCGTTTCTCTCATTGACAAGAAACGATTCCTGTTTAGATTCAGTACTCACAGCGGTATTCGCATGACTGCAAAGCCGCTAACATCACAAAAAACCACACAACCAGACCCATGAAAATTACAACATACCTCACAATCAGCCTGCTCACGATCGCAGGTTCCGCTAGTGCAGCCACAACAATCGCCTATGAATTCAATGGTGCCACCACGGAAGGATGGACTGGTAGCGGCCAGATCAGTGGACTGTCGACCACTGGAGCTGTTAGCGGATCAGAAAACGTTCTAACTTCTAGCGATATTACAGGCATCGATCCTATGCTGAATAATGCCGCAGGCGCCACATTGACACCCGGTGAAACTTGGTCAACATTCACTGCTAGATTCCGCCTACTCGATGCCAATGCTGGATCACCACTCGCCTTCGTAAACTCAGGTACTATACTGATTTTCAATGGCAATGCTGGGACAAACAACAGCACGGCATTTGCTACTAAATCCTATAATGGAAATAATGCATTGGCCGGTGATGTCTTCAACATGACCCTTACTCCCGAAGGTTCAGGTGAGTGGCAAGTTGTCACTGTCGATTTTTCCAACGCACCAGCATTTAACAGTGCTAATATTAGTGCAATCCGCTTTGATCCCGTTGGTAACGATCAAGTCAAAAACTTCGAAATTGATTACATCCGTCTAGAATCCGTTCCAGAGCCCAGCAGCACAGCTCTCCTTGGCCTTGGTCTTGGCGGATTCCTACTACGCCGCCGTCGCTAGTAGTAGCCTAATATAGCAAACTATTCACTAAAGCCCTCGAGTTACGGCTCGGGGGCTTTTTTATTTGACACAGTGGGTGCTAGGTTTATCTTCCATGACTCAACATGAAACGTTTCTTTAGCCAATCTAATCCACATTGCCAAAAGCTGCAAAAACCTCAATTGAGCAAGCTAAGTAGGGGCTTCACATTGGTAGAACTGCTGGTTGTCATTGCTATCATAGCTGTTTTAGCAGCGCTCATTTTTGTAGCCGTTCAAAATGCCAAAGAAAAATCACACACTGCTACCTGTGCTAGCAACTTAAAACAGATCGGCGTGGGTCTCATCAGCTACGAAAGCGAAAATGGCCGCCTCCCAGGCAGAGAAACAGGTATGGCATGGGACAGAGCCATTCTGCCCTACATGGGATATGAAGGCGACGGTGACCTCTTGGGGCAAGACAGGATGGATCGCCAAGACTGGGCTGAAGCTGAGTCCATACTCTCATTATTCAGCTGTGGTTCAGATAAATACAAGCGCAGCTCAAATTATTACAAGCGCAGCTATGCCATCGTGCCATGGACTACTAATTGGTCAAATGGCACTTCGTTTCGCGGTTGGAAGCATCGCCCCTTAAATAAAGGCATCCCGCTGTCAATCGTCGACAGTGCAGCCAGAGCAGCCATGGTTGTTGAATGGCACCAAGGTACTGAAGCTATCGAGAACTGCTGTGGCTCTGGAGCTCACGCTTTCCATGACCGAGGTGGCCCAGACGGCGATGGTCGCGACGTACACAAAAAAAGGCACAACGTACTCTTTGCAGACGGACACGTCGAGCTACTTCCATTTATGAAAAATAGTGAGTTCGTCGAAAAATACTGGCCGGGATCTATCGGAGACCTTGATTAGCAAGCCATCCCCACAGATGATGAAATTCTTCCTTCTGTCTCTGGGGTCGATTGCTGCGGTTTTTCTACCAGCGAGCGCTACTACGGCTGCTAAGCGTCCTAACATTCTTATCATCCTAGCCGATGATATGGGATACTCAGATCTGGGTTGTTATGGTTCAGAAATAGAAACCCCACAGCTAGACCAGCTTGCTTCCGAAGGCATCCGACTCACCAATTTTCGGGTGAACCCAATGTGCACCGTCACGCGCACATCCCTGCTCACGGGCCACACCTACTCCCAGTCGGATCACTACAAGCGATCCCTGCCTCTGCCCAAGGCTCTGCGCGAAAAGGGCTATATGTCATCGATTTCCGGAAAATGGCACCAGCCGAACCATCCGATGGATCACGGGTTCGACCACTTCTACGGATTTCTCGAAGGCCAGATCAACAATTTCACCGGCTCAAACCGCATCATGCGCCAGCGGAAAAAAGAACCCGTACCCAAAGGCTGGTTTGCCACGGATGATTTCACTACCCACACAATTCAGAGCATCGACAAGGCGATGGCTGCCGATAAGCCATTCTTTGCCTACCTCTCTTTCAATGCCCCGCACACGCCACTGCATGTCGCCAAAGATCTCGTGGACAAATATAAGGGTCGATTCGATACCGGCTGGCACGCGCTAAGACAACAGCGTTTCAAAAAGCTCAAGCAACTTGGCCTAATTGATGACAGCTACGTGCTTAACCCAACTGCCGCAGATGTCCGTAAATGGCGCGAGCTGCCGGAGAAGCAACGTAAGCTGGAGGCATTCAGGATGGAGACTTACGCCGCAGTGGTGGACAACCTTGACCAAAATGTCGGCCGCGTGCTCAGCCATCTCAAGGACAAGGGACTCGACGAGAATACAATCGTTATTTTCCTCTCCGATAACGGAGGCGACTACAGCAACGGAAATATCCGCACCGATCATCTACAGCCACCATGGGAACCTAACACCTTACCCTACATGTCCAACGGTTGGGCTGCTTTGAAATGCACGCCTTTCCGTTTTTACAAAACAAGCTGTTACGAAGGCGCACTCCGTGTGCCATTCATCATGCGCTGGCCAAAATCGCTCGGTCACGAAAACGGCACGATCCTCAAGCACCAGACACATGTCACAGATCTCTACCCCACACTACTCGAACTAGCTGCTACAAGTTACACACCGGCGGAAGACCAAGCACCTCTCCATGGAAAGTCACTCGTGCCACTCTTAAAAACCAAAGACTACCCTCTTGAAAAAAACCTGCACCCAGTATTCTGGGCACTTGAAGATACCACACGCGGCTACCTCGACTACCCTTGGAAAATAGTATCCACGAGCGAAGGGCCATGGCAGCTCTTTAACCTGGCAAAACACCCCACCGAGCAGCGCAATCTGAAAAACCAGCACCCAGACCAAGTGATCCGGCTCGCCAAGGCGTGGCGCAATTTTGCAGAAAATGAAACCCCAATGCCGCCGCTCTGGAAAGGCCAGCTCACTAACAAGCAACACGGTTTCGGCATGCACAGGCTAAGAAAAATCTGGGGTCTAAGGGATTCGTCGCCAGCGGTCAGCGCGTCAAATGTCGGGCTACAGCCAAAGATATCCTTCACCTTTGATCGCCCACTAAATTTCAAAAACACCAAAGGTAAAACACTCAGACTCTACCGTGTGCAGGAGCCTAACAAACCAGTCTGGAAATTCGACCCTGAACCCGACCACCCAGCACAGGGCAAGAAGACAATCGTATTTGATAATATACCCACACTTCTTCCTAACAGCACCTATTTCATGGAAACAGACATCGGCTGGGCACGCTCCGGACCCCGTGTCCTGCATCGGCTCAACGACGGTGCCTACTGGTTCCGCTTCCGCACCAAGGCTGAATAATTGATACCACACTCATTTCCCGCCCATTCCACCCAGCTATATGCACTTTCTTAAACACCTGATTCCGGCTCTGGTAATATTCACCGCAGGATCATTACTTGCAGACCGAGCGCCCAACGTCATCATTATATACACTGACGACCATGGATGGCCGGACATTGGAACTGTAGGGATCTACAAGGATTTAAAAACACCTCATATTGACGCGCTCGCCGCATCTGGCATACGTGCTACGAACGGCTACTCCTCCGCGCCACA